>NZ_JALQDD010000030.1:0-28575 GCF_023631405.1 Caballeronia sp. GAWG2-1 | reverse complement strand
ACGGTTCGTCGGCACGACGTCAAAGCCGAAGGTACCGCGTGAGCGGCGCGAGGACGGCCCGGCAGCAGCAGAGGTGCGCTGGCCCGCACTGCGGCTCGCTCGCCCGGAAAAAAAGCTGCCCCGTTTGACCGTGACAGCCTTTACAAATCTAATCTTAACTGACCAGTATTACGCCATGGGCGGCCTTTTCCTTTCTATACGCTGGCCCGGCAGGGCCGACGCCGTAAAATAATAATCCGGTTAATAATTCAGGCCTGTCTCTGGCCTGTCGTGCTGGCCTCATATTTTAACAATATCCAACTATGGAACCAATCTGACACTGCGCTGACTAATTTGCTGACTATACCGTTACGTTACCGTTTTCAGAACGTTAACCGGGCGAGTCTTACTTTTATTCAGCCAGAACGGCGTAGCCTTTGCGCAGAGGATGTCAGACATGCGGGTTTTAATTATTTGTCGGGATAATATTGGCGACACCTTACTGACCACGCCGCTGATCAGTGCGCTGGCGCAGTCGGGGCAGCATCAGGTCGACGTGCTGACTAACAATTACGCTGCGCCAGTGTTGCAGCATAATCCCGATATCCGGCAGCTCTTCTATTACACTAAACTGCATCACCGTGAGGCAGGGCAGGGACGACTGGCCTGTCTCTTACAGCGACTGAAGCTGATGCTGACGCTGAAAAAACAGCGTTACGATGTGGTGATTCTGGCAAAAAGCCGCTGGGATCAGCATGGCCTGAAGTGGGTTAAAACAGTGCGTCCCGCCAGAGTGATTGCCCTGGGCCATCCCCATCCGCTGATTACCGATCTGCTGCCGCCACCCAGCCAGTCGCCGTGTCATATCAGTGAAACCCTGTTTAGCCTGGGGCGACCTTTCAATCTCAGCGCCACAGCGCCAGGCAAACTGACGCTGCTGCCGGATGCGGCAATCGCGGCCAGCCTGCGTGACACCTGTGCGATCGATCCCGCTGTTCCGGTCTATGCATTGCAAATCAGCGCCCGCAAGCCGAGCCAGCAGTGGGAAGCCGCGCGGTTTGCCGGGCTGGCTGAAAAAATCGCGGCGCGTCATCCCTGCCAGATAATGCTGCTCTGGTCACCCGGCAGCCGTGATAATCCGCGTCATCCGGGAGATGATGAAAAAGCGCGTGAAATTATGGCGCTCTGCCCGCATCTGCCGATCAAGGCGGTGGCAACCACCAGCCTGCCGCAGTTAATTGCAGCAATGTCGTTGTGTCAGGGGCTGGTGAGCAGTGATGGCGGGGCAATGCACATTGGCGCGGCGCTGGGATTGCCGGTCGTCGCGCTGTTTGGCGACAGCGATCCGGCATGCTGGCACCCATGGCAGGTTAACTATCAGGTGCTGCAACCGGCGTCACGTGAGGTCAATGCGCTGAGCAGCAGCGAGGTCTATGACGCGTTCGCCCATACCATTACTCAGTAATCCTCTTCAGGCCAGCGTCCCAGTATGGCCGCTTCACACAGCATGGCGACCGTCAGTGGACGGTAAGGCTGTGCTGTGCCCGCAGTAAACCAGTTTGCCACTGCAAAGCGCCGTCGGCGCGGCTCCGGAAAATAGCGGGCGTCATCATAGTGTTCTGAACAGACGCCGAAAGTGATAAAAAAATCACTCATCAGAATGGCAAAATCCACCTCACTCAGCGGTAACTGCTGGATATGAAACCCCGTCCGATCCACTTTCCGGAACCAGCCCAGTGCGGTTGGCTGATTGTGGTGCTCAATCAGCGCAATGATGGATTGAGAAAGGTCGTTCATTACCCCACCAGCTTCGCCACGGCCTGCCCGACCTCATCGGCCTTGATCGTTGCCATCGGATGCTGTGAGGCGGTTTTATCCGGACGGTGGATAATGATGTGGCGATCGCTGTCCTGGCAGGGACCGGTATAGCGCGGATTGGCGGTGGAGAACAGGCTGACCGTTGGCGTCTGTGCGGCCACGGCGATGTGCAGTGGACCGGTGTCCCCGGTAACCAGCACATCCAGCGTGCGAATCAGGCTAATCAGGCCGCTGAGATTCGTTTTACCCGCCATCGGGGTCACACGCTGACGGTAGTGCAGGGGCAGGCTTTCAATAAATTCCTGCTCAAGAGGCTGCTCAGCGGCGGTGCCGGTAACGATAATTTCCGTGTCAGGCCAGCGTTCAAGCAAGGCTGTCGCCAGCTGGCTGAAGGAGGCCAGTGGCCAGCGGCGAATATCTTTTGATGCCCCTAACTGAAAACCGATACGGCGATGGTCAGCCTTTGCAGTCGGACTGTTGTTCAGTGCCGGAAGGTGCATCCGGGTCTGCTCTGTCTCTGCGCCCAGGACTTCAATCAGTTTCAGCTTACGCTTGATGGTATGGTCATCGAAATAGCCTGAATAGTGATCGAGATATTTATTTAGCAGAGGCGATTCGCGGCCGTAATGATCGCGCACAATCACCTTACTGCCGGTCAGTACCGAGCTCATAATATCGTAGGGGAAATGGGCGTGTAATATTACTGACAGGTCAGGTTTCTGGCGGCGCAGTTTGAAAAAAAGTGGCAGGAAATTCGCCAGTTTGTTATCCCAGATATAGATCTGATCAAACCAGTTATAACGGCTGACGAGATCCTTATTTTTCTTGCTGGAAACCAGAATAAATTTGCTGGCGGGAAAGCGATTTTTCAGGCTCCAGATAGCCGGCGTATTCATCAGAAAATCGCCCAGTGCCGTGGTGGAGTATATCACCACTGTTTGTGGGGCCAGGTCGTGCAAGGCCTGTGGTTTTGTTCTGCTGGAAAATCGAGAATAGAGCGTTAAAAGTCGGTCTATCAGATAAATCTTTTTTTTCTTCACGTCTGAATTCTCTTGAATTTACCAATGTTATTAACAGGGAAATATTATGGAGTGTTAGAGATTAACGCTACAGAGAAAGTTCATTATGACAGGATGTTTTTTTCAGTCATTGAGTTTTTGTTTGAAATACACTCGCTTTCTGGTTTAAATAAAAATGAACTTTAATTTTTTGTTATTTGGAAGATGTTTTATGTGCACTTTTATTAATGAATGATTACGGCTTGTAATTCTATGAAAAACTAATAGCAGGTTAATTATTAGCGGGATTATTCTGTGACTTCTATCTATTAAAAAACATGCGATAAAACAAACCCCGGCACGTGTGCCGGGGCAGGGTATTACGACTGTGGCTGACCCACCGGGCCTGAACCCAGCGTACCGCCCGGTGACGACTGACCGCTTGGTGCATGAGGGCGGCCATCATCTTTAATCGCGTCGCTCTTCTGCGAGCAGCCCGCCAGAGAGGTTAAGGTCGCTGCAACCAGCAGCAGGGCAGGAAATGTTTTCATAAGGTCACCTTGATGTTGTCAGAAAGAGACGAAACCAGACTAAGCATAGATACTTACCGCATTCTGGCCTGAAAAGGCTTATCTTTCAGATGTTTCTCAGCCGGCGGAGAGAGTCCAGGCAAAAAAAAACGGAAGCCAGTGGCTCCCGTTCTGTTGACGTTCAGCGCGATTACTTGCGGCCCAGCAGGAAGCCGATAAATACGCCAACGCCTGCAGCAACGGCCAGACCTGCAACAGGATTGGATTGAACCTGATCCTTGATACAGTCAGCAGCATCGCGGGCAGCATAGCTTGCCTGGTTGGTGTAACGGCGTGCTGCGCCTTTAGCCTGATGCTCAGATGAACCGGTTGCTGCACCCCATTGTTCCTGAACTGCGCCAGCGGCTTCTTTTACTTTATCTTCGATTTTTCCTGACATTTATTGCTCCTTGGTTTTGAGTGAGACCCTCAAAGCGTAGCAAAGATAGTGAATTCTGCTCCTCCAGCGGAGGAAAATGGGCTAAAAAATCATTTCTGGCTGTTAATGGCGCTGCGTTTGCGGGTAAGGGATTTACTGTCTAGCCTTTGGAAAGAGAGGCGCACTCAGGCGCTGCCACAGCCATAGCCAAAGCTACAGCCGGAGGATAAGCAATGAAACGTGATGCACTGAATGATGACGACTATGACGAAGTCTGCCGGGTCATTGGCGATGCGGTCATTGTGCTGTCGGAGCGCGGCCATGACACCCGCCGTGGCGAAATCTACGACCTGCTTAAACGTATACGTCAGCAGCGGGCCCACAGTGAACGGGATGAGCAGCGGATGCTGGATCATGCTATCCGGCTGATTAAGCCTGAGGTTTAGCATAGTGCGGAAAGGCTGCGCTACTGCAGCAGCACGCCCTGAATCAGACTGGCCTCAACAATCGTAACCTCATTAATTTTCAGCGCCTGCATATAACCTTCAACCAGTAAGAGATTGCTGACATCAGTGGCCCGGTAGTCGCCCGGGAGTTCACTGTCGCCTTTCCAGACCTGCTGCTGCGACAGCTGACTTAATGTCGTCAGGCTGTAACGATGGGGTTTGCCCGGTAACTGATTGCGGATTGAAAAACCATGGACGCCGCCGATGCCAATGACCCGACGGCTCGCCAGATCCTGTTTAATCTGCGGACTGACCTCATTAGCGGCATAAAATTGCACAAAGCGCAGCACCGACTGCCGCCAGGAGCCAATCGGATTAGGGGATTTGGCCTCCGGGCTGTTCTTCAGCACCGTCAGAATAAAGTTTTTCAGCGTCACCGAGGCCAGTTTGCCCTGATAGATATCTGCAACCGGCTGACCCGCCTGCTGTCGCCAGGCAGTCATCTGCATCGATCCCCCACCAATATCCCAGACCAGCAGCTGCTCATCACGGATCGCCGGATCGTTAAGCGCGGCTTTAGCGGAGAGGAAACCGAGTTTCGCTTCCTGCTGCTGCGAGATGATGCTGATTTGCGCACCGGTCTGGCGCTGCAACTGATCGATGACCGCCTGTCCGTTGCTGGCGTTGCGGAACACCGCCGTGGCAACGCCGCTGATCCGCTGTGGATGAAAGCGCTGTGCCTGCGTTAAAAGCTGCTGCAGGGCAGCGGCACCTTCATGAGTCATCGCCGGGCTGAGCTGATTATCTGTTGAATGCGCTAAGGCCTCGTTCCAGGCCACGGCGCGCTGATCCTGATACAGCATCTTTTCGATGTGCAGCTGGCAGACATTGACACGGGCTACCGCAATTTTGGTGGTGCCGGAACCGATATCCAGACCGGCGCGAATTTGCTGGCAGCGATCGGCTTGGGCAGCAGCGGCAAAAAACAGTGAGCAGAACAGCGTGACAGCAGACAGCGCAGCAGAACGCATAGCGACTCCGGGGGCAATGAAGATCAGAGTGAACGGGCTGCGACGCAGGCCGGATAGACGCTCACCAGGAAGTGACGCAGATGATCAAAACACCATTCGGCGTCATCCGCCTGCGGACAATAGAACTGAATGGTGATCTTTTCATAATCGCGCTGACGCTGGCGCAGCGGCGACCAGCTCCAGTCGAGTACCGAGCGGGCATAATTGACCAGCGTCTCGGCGGGCATCTGGTGTTGCTGCTCCTGCCCGGTCAGGTAGCGATAAAAGTTCGCTTCCAGCTGCAGCGCCTCCTCAAAGCCGTGTTGCGGCAGGTCGGGACGAAAAGCCACATCGATAAAGCCACAGACCGCATCTGCCTGCTGCTGCCAGTCGCAGGCCAGGGTCATAAACAGCCCCTCCTGCAGATTGATCTCCTCGACCAGCCGCCGCAGATTCACTGAATGGTTCAGCACCGCGATCTCCTCAAGGCGACCAGTTTCCAGCGTCAGATCAAAGCCACAGGGATTCACGGAGCCATCCGCATTGCGGGTGGCGGGGAAGGGGAAGTCGATATAACCGTTGTTATCCAGACGCTTTTCCATCGGGGAGACCTGCTGCTTGACGTTTCCTGACAATAAACCATCTGGCAGCAGGATTCATCCCTTATGGACAGGTCCAGGTGATTTGGGTGTCCTGGTAAGGGTTGATCAGGCGGAACTGCTTATCTGACAGGCGCTGCGCGTAATAGCCCTCAGGCGTGACTGCGGAGGGAACATATTTAAAGCGATCCAGCGACTGCAGCGGGCCACTCTTAACGCTGACCTTATCCCGGGTCACGGTGAAGCTATTAACCAGATCAAAAATCACGCCCTGGGTATGCCCCATCGACTGACCATAAATTGTCGAGACCTCACCCGGACATTCCACCCCTTTCGGGCCAGATGAACATCCAGTCACCATCGCGATGAGGATAAAAATGCTGAGACGCATCATGATTTTCTACCTGCTTCAATCCCTGGGAGTTTCGTGGCGCAGAGTCTATCCTGCTGCGTCACTGATTACTTAATCATAGCAGTTTACGCTGCGCTTCCTGTTTGTGATTTGTTTAATCGTTAAGCAACAGGAATGTAAAAGGGTGACTTTGCTTATCAATAAACGTTATTCTTGGCTCCTTTGCGCACCACTTAGGCAAATTCAGGGATAAATGATGAACGAAGAAGAAGCAAGTCTAATGATTATTCGCCATGCGATTGACCAGTTAGAAGCCGATAAGAAGCAACAGGTGATCGCTTGTTCAGCGGATATACGTGCAGCAATGCAGGCTTACGATAGCGAGAATGCCGGGCTGGCACTGATGTTAGTGGCCGCCGAGGTAGCAGCCGAATAATCATATCCGGTCAGTGTGGCAGCCTGTTACGCTGGCCGGATTACTTTATTTTTTCTCAACTTTCAGATTACTTCGCACGCCGATTCTATCTTTCAATGGTCTTGCTGCGGGTTGCCCCGCGTCCCTTCTCCGTCCTGTGATGTGTTAAGCTAAAAAATCTCAATAAAATCAGCGGAGAAACAGCATGAAGGCAGCATTAATTGCCCTGGGCCTGCTGGCCTGTCACATCGCACCCGCCTGGAGCGAGACGGAATTTCAGCTTAACTGTCCCGGCCGGACAACCATGACCGTTTCGCGTGCCGAATATGGGTTAACCACGTTAATGTGGCCGCCGGGGCATTTCCAGATTGCCGCCGGTCAGCAGCGTACCCGTTTAGAGGCGGGTGATAAGGTGGCGATTACCCGCTTTCGCAATGGTGATCAGCTGATTGTGAACCAGCGCAACCAGGCGACCTTTTTTGTCTACCGCGACAGCGATAAACTGCTGCCCTGCAGCCGCAGCGAAAAACGCGATGTTGATGCGTTGAGCCTGGAGCGCTACGACGATCGTCAGCACTCCGATACTTAACCCACGGAGCCACTATGCAACCCGAGATTACCGATAAGGTCACAACGCAGGATCTGGATGAAGTCAGGCTGGGTCTGACTGCGTTCAACAGCAAATATATTAATATTGATGAGATCAGATCGATCGGCGTGTTTATCCGTGATGACCAGGGCAGAAAGCTGGCCGGACTGACCGGATCAACCGCCGGAAACTGGCTGCGGATTGATATGCTGTGGGTGAGTGAGGCGCTACGCGGGCAGGGGGCGGGCAGTAAGCTGATGCAGGCGGCAGAGCAGGAGGCGCGGGATCGCGGCTGCCGCTTTGCCCAGGTGGATACCGCCAGTTTTCAGGCGCGACCATTTTATGAAAAGCTCGGCTATACGCTGCGCTTTAGCCTGGATAACTATCCGCGGCATCATCAGCGCCACTATCTGACGAAAGCCCTGTAATCAGAATAATGGTTGCTGACGCAAATCCAGCGGATGCTGTTCTGCTTCATCAATCGCGGCCAGCCAGCTCTGCAGCGTAACTTTTTTCCAGGAGAGATGCCCGCGCGTGGTACTCATCAGCACCACGTCGGGACGCAGGGAGCGGTAAAATTCCAGCGTCTGGCTCAGCTCAGCCGGATTACTGTCCGGCACGAGCACCGTGATCCAGCGGTCATGCGAACGCGTCACGGTATCGCCAACAAACAGATAGGTCAGCCCCAGCGGCGAGGTGTAGAGATAGCTGCAACTGCCCGGTGTGTGTCCTGGCGTTGGCAGCAGATGGAAATCCCCGAAGTGCGTCTCCTGCTGCGAAAAGGTGTCATCAGGCTCAGCAAAACGGCTGATGGGGCCCAGCGATCGGCTATGGCAGTAAAGTGCACTGCTGAAGCGCTGCTGGATCAGCGCCGCACCGGGCGCGGATTCATGCCAGTGGGTGAGGTAGTGGCGGATCACGCCGCCGGTATCGGCCATGACTTCATGATCGAGCGGATTTTCTACGCGGCCAATCAACAGATTGCCGCGCGGGTGACGCAGCATAAAGCCATGCATCATCAGGTCATTAACGGCATCTTCCACCGGAAATTCCGGGGTTGAGATCCACAAATCGTCATACAACGGCTTCAATGTCGATCTCCTGAAACAAACGCTATTCCCGCAGGACGGGATGCCCGGTCGCCTGCAAACGGGCGTGGCCCTGGCTGACCGCTAATCGTGCGCTGGCACCCAAAGGCAGTGTTACGGTGTCAGCGGCATGACCAAAATCTAATCCACAAATCAGCGGCAGACCGGTGGTGTCACGCAGTCGCTGCCAGACGGTGCTGAAGTCAAACCCGTTGTCATATTCTGTCAGGGCTGTACTGGTGAAGCTGCCGGTAACGATCGCCCGCTGTCGCGCCAGAATGCCGCTCTGCTGCAGCTGAATCAGCATGCGTTCAATGCGGAACGGATGCTCATTCACATCCTCAATCACCAGAATGCCGTTCTCAAACTGCGGCATCCACGGCGTGCCAATCAGTGAGCAGATCATCGCCAGATTCCCGCCCCACAGCGTACCCTGCCATTCGCCCTCGTCAGGCGTTTCGCTTTGCCATGTCTCCTCTACTGTAGGTGAAGTCAGTGCCTGCCAGAAGTGGTGAAGGGTAAATTCAGATAAGGTCGCGGCGCCGAAGTTACCGGCCAGCATCGGTGCGCTGAAGGTAATCAGGCCGACCTGCGCCAGCAGCGCCAGCTGAATCGCGGTGAAGTCGCTGTGGCCGCACAGCGCGAGCGGCTGATTCAGCAGACGGCGTTGCAGGCCGATGTAGTCGATGGACTCCAGTAACCGGCTGGCACCATAACCGCCACGCACCGCCAGCACCACATCGGGCAGGGTGCTGAGACTGGCAAGCTGGTTGATATCCGCCAGGCGCTCCGCGTCCGTACCGGCGAAGCGCTGAAAACGGCGGGTGATCACCTGCTCGTTCTCTACCTGATGGCCGGCCGCACGCAGTCGTGCAATGCCCTGCAGCGCCGCAGGCTGATTGTGACAGTAACCGGAGGGGGAGATAAGACGAACTGAACGTGAAATCATCATACTTTCCTGCTGTTAGCGCCTGACTGACGGCGATGATGGCGAAAAGCGCCGCTGAAGTCACGGTACGCGCCGCATTTTCATGCATTTAGGATAAACGGTAATTTTGCTCTCAGGCTGCCTGGGTATGATAGCATTCGCCACAACAGCTACGAGATGAAAAATTGCTGAAAATCCGACACCTTATACTCTCAGCGTTACTCCTGACCGGCTGTGCCAGCGAGCCACCGCACCATGCCGTTAAGCAGCGCAACACGCCATTAACTCAGGCACCGCCGTCCAGCGTCAATGGCACCTGGGCGATGTTTACCGAAGATGCCGCCAGTCATTATGGCGTTGATGAGAAGTTGATCAGCGCCATTATCAGTGTCGAGTCGGGTGGAAATCCGGGCGTGGTGAGCCGTTCAAATGCGGTGGGGCTGATGCAGATTAAAGCTTCGACCGCCGGGCGCGAAGTCTATCGCACGCTGGGCCGTCGTGGTCAGCCGTCGAATGCCGAGTTGCGCGATCCGGCCAAAAATATTGATATCGGCACCGCCTATATCCGCATTCTGCAGAACTCCGCGCTGTCGGGCATCCGCGATCCGCTGACCCTGCGCTATGCCACCATCGTCTCTTATGCCAACGGCGCAGGAGCGTTACTGCGGACTTTCTCCAGCGATCGCGATCGGGCCATTGCGATGATCAATGCGATGTCACCGGATGAGTTCTATCAGCATGTGCAGAACAAGCATCCGGCGGCGCAGGCCCCGCGCTATCTGTGGAAAGTCACCACGGCTTACCGCACTATCTGACCGGTTGTGATGAATCCTGCGGCGTGAGCAGTAGCCGCGCCGTGGGATAGTCGATGATCAGCACCTTGATGTAGCCGCCCAGCAGCGCACCGCGAATCGCCTGCGCTTTCTCTCTTCCGCCTGCCAGCCCGACCACCTGTGGACACTGTTTTACCTGTGCCAGCTCCATACCAATCACCGGATCTTCTTCTGCTTTCAGCACCGGCTGTCCGCAGGCGTCGAAATAGTGCAGACAGATATCGCCTACCGCACCGCGCGCCGCCAGCGTTTGCAGCATCCTGCCATCGTAGTAGTTGCCCGAATTACGTAACAGCGCCGACGGCTCCAGATCGCCAATGCCGACAATCGCCAGGTCGACCTGCTCAAATTTACTCAGCACCTCGGCGACCTCTGCGTTGGCAGAGAGCCGCTGGCGATCGCTGACCGAATGCTCAATCGACTGGGACGGCAGCAGCCAGGCGGGGCAGTTCAGCAGCGCCGCCAGATTTTGCGTCAGAATCGTCGCCTGCACATTGCCGTTAGCCCCGACGCCACCCAGCAGCTGGATCACCCCTTTGCAGGCGCTGTTGAGCGGATGCAGCGCATCCACCATCGCCCGGATCGTGCCGCTCCACGACGAAATACCAATCAGCTCATCGTTTCGCAGTCGGGTCTCCAGATAGTGAGCGGCCGCCGATCCAATCGCCTGCTTAATCTGCAGCGGCGACGCCTGATCCGGCACATCCACCACAATCGCCTGCGGCAGGTTATAGGTCTGCTCAATGGCCTTTTCCAGCTCAGGGTAGACGTTGGCTGGTGGCACCACGCTGATCTTGACCACACCTTCTTTCACGCTGCGATTAAGAATGCGTGAGACAAACGACTGCGATAAGGTCAGCGACTGCGCAATCTCTGACTGCTTCAACCCTTCGACATAGTAAAGGGTGGCAATCTTCACCATCAGTCGCTGTTCATCCTGTTTTGCCATCGGTTTTTCCCTCTCTGATTCTGCCCGGTATTGTTAACCAGGATGATCAAAATCACAACGCAGGCTAATTTGTGATCGTTTTCGCTTTTTGACGATCGCGCATTGGACGGCACGTCAGCGCGGGCGCATAGTCATTATGCATATAAAATCGCGTGTGAATATATATTCAAGCGGAGAAAAATAATGACTCGTCCTCTGATCAAACTGACCCTGCTCGCATCGATGCTCGCCTTTTCAGCGACCGCGCTGGCGGCAGAGCAAGGCCTGCTGGCGATTATCACCCCGTCCCATGACAACCCGTTCTTTAAAGCCGAGGCGGAAGGGGCCTTAGCGAAAGCCAAAGAGCTGGGTTACGCCACGCTGGTGGCGTCGCACGATGATGACGTAAACAAGCAAAACCAGCTGATTGAGACCGCGATTGCGCGCAAAGCCAAAGCGATCATTCTTGATAACGCTGGTGCCGACGCCACCGTCGGGCCGGTGCAGAAAGCCAAAGATGCCGGGATCCCGACCTTCCTGATTGATCGGGAGATCAACAAAACCGGTATCGCGGTGGCGCAGATCGTCTCTAACAACTATCAGGGGGCGCAGCTGGGCGCGGAGAAATTTGCGAAATTGCTGGGCGGCAAAGGGGACTATGTTGAACTGCTGGGCAAAGAATCTGACACCAACGCGGGCGTGCGGTCGCAGGGCTATCACGATGTGCTGGATGACTACAGCGACATGAAAATGGTGGCTCAGCAGAGCGCCAACTGGAGTCAGACCGAAGCCTTCAGCCGCATGGAAACCCTGCTGCAGAAACACCCCAACATCGTTGGCGTCATCTCCGGTAACGACACCATGGCGCTGGGTGCCGAAGCCGCGCTGAAAGCCGCCGGGAAAACATCGGTGATCGTGGTGGGCTTTGATGGCAGCGACTACACCCGCGATTCGATCCTCAACAAAGGCAATATTAAAGCGACGGTGCTGCAGCCGGGCTGGGATCAGGCGCAGATGGCGGTCACGCAGGCGGATTACTACCTGAAGAACGGCAAAGCGCAGAAACAGGAGAAGCAGCTGATGGACTGCGTGCTGATTGACGACAGCAACGCCGCTAAGCTGAAAAACTTCAACCTGGCGAAATAACCATGAAACGGATGCTGGCGGTATTGACCGGTATGGCGCTGCTCAGCGCCTGCACCGTGGTGGATCTGGATGCGGACGGTAAGCCGATCCTGCCGAAGGATCCGCACGCGAAACCCAGCTATACCACCCAGACACCGCAGCAGATTGCAGAAGAGACCTGGCAGCCGCGCGTGATGACCACCGCGAACAGCCATGCGCTGAGCTGGGCCGACATGGAGGCGAAAAGTCAGACGGTCAAACCCGGCGGGCGCGAAAGCGTCTTCGTGCGAGCCGGGGGTAAAGCCAGCGCCTTTGATGAGAGTAACCCGCGTGAACGCACGCTGACGCTGATGATTAACAGCAAGCCGGTGGCGGTCAGTGTCGGGCCGGTGCTGCGCAGTAACGCTATCCGGGATGCCGCCGGTTTCCGTTTCGAAGAGTTTACCAATCAGGTGCAGTACGCCCAGCTGACGCGGGCGCTGAACCGTCACGCGGTGAAGCAACTGCCACCGCTGGATGCCAGCTGGGTCAACCAGCCGGTGCAGGCGCTGCTGGCCGTAACCATCGGGCAGAACAGCGTTGAAGATGTGGTAGCGGTTGAGCTGAAGCGGGGGACGCCCTGATGGACGATGAGATCATTCTGCGGGCCGAACAGATATCGATGCTGTTTCCCGGCACGCTGGCGCTGGATCGCGTCGATTATCGGGTCTGGCGCGGCAAAGTTAACGTCATCATCGGTGAGAATGGGGCGGGAAAATCGACCCTGATGAAAATTCTGGCCGGGGTACAGCAGCCCACGGCCGGTTCGCTGTTCCTGAATGGCGAGCCGCTGACGCTGAGCAGCACCCGCGACGCCGCCCGGCACGGCATCGGCATGGTGCACCAGGAGCTGAATCTGTTTGAGAACCTGACGGTGGCTGAAAACCTGTTTCTGGGCCGGGAGATCCAGCGCGGCCTGGCCCCGATCAACGAGGCAGAGCAGGCTCGCCGCACCGCCGCGCTGATGGCGCGCCTCGATCAGCCGATTTCACCCCATGAGCGGGTCGGTAATCTCAAAGTGGGTCAGCAGCAGCTGGTCGAGATTGCCAAAGCGCTGGCGGAAGATGCGGACATCCTGATCCTCGACGAGCCGACCTCGGCGCTGAGCAAAACCGAAGTGGAGATCCTGTTCCGGGTGATCCGCGACCTGACGCAGCAGGGCGTTACCGTGATTTACATCTCCCACCGGCTGGAAGAGCTGATGGCAATTGGCGACGTGATCACCATTCTGCGCGACGGGCGCTTTCAGGCCGAAGCGCCGGTCAGCAGCATCGATGTGCCGTGGATCGTGCGTGAGATGCTGGGCAGTGAACCGGTCACCACCTTCCTGCCGGAAGCGCGTGAGTTTGGCGCGCCGGTGCTGGAGGCGCAGCACATTACCTGCGTCAGCCCCAATGGCAATACCCTGGTGGATGACGTCAGTTTTCAGGTGCGGGCCGGGGAAATTGTCGGGATTTACGGGCTGATGGGCGCAGGCCGCACCGAGCTGTTTGAGTGTCTGCTTGGCAGTCAGCGCCACTATCTGGGCAAGCTGTGGCTCGACAGCAAACCGCTGCCGACCCGTCTGCCCACCGCTGACCGTATCCGCATGGGCATGAGTCTGGTGCCGGAAGATCGCAAACGCGCCGGGATTTTCCCGGTGTCATCGGTCGCCAGTAATCTCACCATCGCCAGCCTGTGGCGGCGTCTGTCGCATCGCTTTGCCATTGCCCATCAGGCGGAGCAGCAGGCGGTAAGCCAGACGGTGGGCAACCTGGCGATCAAAATCTCCTCGCCGGACGTGGCCATCAGCGCGCTGAGTGGTGGCAATCAGCAGAAAGTAGTGATTGGCCGCGCGCTGCTGACCAATCCGCGTCTGCTGTTGCTGGATGAGCCGAGTCGCGGCATTGATGTCGGTGCAAAAGCAGAGGTATTTCGCATGATGGTGGCGCTGTCGCAGCAGGGCATTGCAGTTCTCTTCTCCACCTCGGACCTGAAAGAGATTATGGCGGTAGCCGATCGCATCCTGGTGATGTCGGGCGGCAAACTTACGGCTGATCTTCCCCGCGACCAGGCGGAAGAGGCAGCGCTGGTGAAAGCAAGTGCGCAGGGGTTCTGAGCATGAAAAGCAATGACAGCGTCGCGCTGACCACACTTCCGGCTAAGGCGTTCAGTTCACGTGAAAGCATTCTGCTGCTGCTTCTGAAGCTGCGCACTTTTATTGCGCTGATTCTGATCGTCGGCTTCTTCGCCATCACCGTGCCGGACTTTCTCGCCACCGGCAGCCTGGTGATCATGGTGAAACATATCGCCATCAACGCCTTTCTGGCGCTGGGCATTACCTTTGTCATTATCACCGCGGGAATTGACCTGTCGATTGGGGCAACGCTGGGACTGTGCGGCATGATCGCCGGCTGGCTGATTACCAAAGGCATTGTGTTGCCGATGTTTGGCATCGCTATTTTTCCCAGCGTCTGGGTGATTGTGCCGGTGGTGCTGCTGATCGGCGCGCTGATTGGCGCGGGCAACGGCTGGATCATTACCCGCTACAACGTGGCACCCTTTATCTGCACCCTCGGCACCATGTATATCCTGCGCGGCGCGGCGATGCTCACCTCCGGCGGCGAGACCTTTCCTGGTCTGCAGGGGAATCCGCTGCTGGGCAATACCGGTTTCGATCGGATTGGTGCCGGAACCTTTCTGGGGCTGCCTTACGCCATCTGGATGATGGTGCTGCTGGCGCTGGTGATCGCCTACATCGCCCGTCGCCTGCCGTTTGGCCGTCAGGTCTATGCCATCGGAGACAATGAACGTGCCGCTGAACTGTCGGGTGTGAAAACCCGGCAGGTAAAAATTCTGGTCTACACCCTGTCAGGATTCTGCGCGGCGATTGCTGGCATCGTGGTCTCATCGCAACTGGTCGCCAGCCATCCGGCTAACGGCACCGCATTTGAGATGAATGCCATTGCCGCCGTGGTGCTGGGTGGTACGTCGCTGGCGGGCGGACGCGGCACCATCCTCGGCACGCTGATTGGTGCGTTCGTCATCGGCTTTCTGGCGGATGGCCTGATCATGATGGGTGTCAGTGAATTCTGGCAGATGGTGATCAAAGGCATCGTGATTATCATCGCGGTGATCATCGACCAGACACAGAGCCGGATGCAGCAGAAGGCGGCCGTGGTGGCTCAGAAAGCGTTAATCGAGGAGGGGACACCGGCAAAACCCTGACGGGAAAGTGCGTTGAACCGGACAGCGGGTGCCGCTGAGTGATTCCTGGCAGCGGACGGCCTGCCCGGTTTAATGGGCAGAGTAGTGAACAAAGGGCGGTTTAGTTTATTAGCCCCTTTTTTCAGGCACAAAATTTTTTAACCGACGTGAATATATATTCATAACCGATTTAAAATTCAGAGGTAGTGTATGAATCCTTTCAATCTTCCGGTCGATGACCTTGAGCGCCGGGCGCGGGCAATCCGCCGCCGCATCATCCAGCTTAACGCGGGCAGCCCGGCAGGCGGTCATACCGGCGCTGACCTGTCACAGGTAGAGATCCTCACCGCGCTCTACTTCCGCATTCTGAACTGCGCACCGGATCGTACAGACGACGATCAGCGTGACATCTATATCCAGTCCAAAGGGCATGCGGTGGGGGGCTATTACTGCGTGCTGGCGGAAGCGGGCTACTTCCCGACCGACTGGCTGGCAACCTACCAGCATGCCGACTCGCATCTGCCCGGCCATCCGGTACGGCAGAAAACGCCGGGCGTTGAGCTGAACACCGGCGCGCTGGGTCACGGCCTGCCGGTGGCGGTGGGCATCGCTATCGCGGCGAAAAAAGATAACAGCCCGCGCCGCATCTTTGTGGTGACCGGCGATGGTGAACTGGCTGAAGGCAGCAACTGGGAGGCGGCGCTGGTGGCGGCGCATTACGGCCTCGACAACCTGATCATCATCAATGACAAAAACAAGCTGCAACTGGCGGGCGCGACCCGCGACATCATGAACACCGATCCGCTGCCGGAAAAATGGCGCGCCTTCGGGCTGGAGGTCACCGAATGCAACGGCAATGATATGGCGGCGGTGGTCGACACCATTGAAAACCTGCCGAAGAACGGCAAACCGCAGGTGATTGTGGCGCATACCGAGAAGGGATTTGGCGTCTCCTTTATCCAGAGCAAGGCGGAATGGCATCACCGGGTGCCGAAAGGCGAAGAGATCGCACTGGCACTGGAGGAACTGAAAGATGAGTAATGCACAACATTTAGCAAGCGTCATGGTCACGGCCTTTATCGACGCGGTGAATCGCGGTGTGGATCTGGTGCCGGTGGTAGCGGACTCCACGTCGACGGCCAAAATCGCCCCCTTTATCAAGGCCTTTCCCGACCGGCTGATTAACGTCGGCATCGCTGAGCAGACGCTGGTGGGCACGGCGGCCGGTCTGGCGCTGGGCGGCAAAGTCGCAGTGACCTGTAACGCCGCGCCATTTCTGGTGTCACGCGCCAATGAGCAGGTAAAAGTCGACGTCTGCTACAACAACACCAACGTCAAACTGTTCGGGCTGAATGCCGGGACCAGCTATGGCCCGTTAGCCAGCACGCATCACAGCATTGATGACATCGCGGTGATGCGCGGTTTCGGCAACATCGAGATCTATGCGCCTTCCTGCCCGCTGGAGTGCCGTCAGATCATCGATTACGCCCTTGAGCATGTCGGGCCGGTCTATATCCGTCTGGATGGCAAAGATCTGCCGCAGCTGCACGCGGAAAGCTATCAGTTCAGGCCGGGCGCGATCGACCTGTTGCGTGAAGGCAGCGACATCGCACTGGTGGCGATGGGCTCAACGGTTCACGAGGTGGTTCACGCTGCTGAGCAACTGGCTGAGCAGGGCATTTCAGCCGGTGTGATCGCGGTTCCATCGATTCGACCTTGTGATACCCAACAGCTGCGCAACCTGTTAAATCACTACCCAGCGGTGATTACCGTAGAGGAGCATAACGTTAATGGCGGTGTCGGCAGCCTGGTGGCCGAAGTGCTGGCGGAAGGCGGCTGCGGCATCCCGCTGTTGCGGCTCGGCATTGCAGATGGGGAATATGCAATTGCCGGCGATCGCGCCTCTACCCGTGCCCATCATGGCATTGATGCCAGTAGCGTGGTGAACAGTGCAGCGCGCATCTGCGCAGGAGCATAAACATGGTGGGACCCCTGATTCTGGCGATCGACGAAGGCACTACCAATGCTAAAGCGATTGCGGTTGATCGCGATGGCCGTGTGGTGGCACGCGGCAGCCAGAGCTTAACCCTGCAACATCCGCTACCGGGACTGGCTGAGCAGGACCCTGTGGCGATCTGGCAGGCGGTAAAAGAGGCCATTACCCATTGCCTGGCAGCCTGTGGTGGCGCGCCTGTCGCGGCTGTGGCGATCAGTAATCAGCGCGAGTCGGTGCTGATCTGGCAGCGGCGTGACGGCAAGCCGCTGACGCCGCTGGTGAGCTGGCAGGATCGACGATCCGAGTCACTCTGTCGCGACCTGCATAAGGCGGGCAAAGCACCTCGCATCACCGGTTTGACCGGCCTGGCCGTTGACCCGATGTTTCCGGCCGCCAAGCTGACCGGGATGCTGGCCGCCATTCCTGACGGCGCGGCGCGGGCGGCGGCGGGTGAACTCTGTATCGGCACGGTCGACAGCTGGCTCAGCTGGCAGCTCAGCGCCGGCGAGGTATTTATTACCGATCATGCTAACGCCTCCCGTACTCAACTCTACAGCCTGCATCTTAATGACTGGGACGACGAGCTGCTGACGCTGTTTCAACTGCCGCGCGCCGCGCTGCCGCGCATCACCGCTTCAGCCAGTGAACAGGGCGTGGTCGCGGTGAATGATATTCCCGGCTTAGCGCCAGGCACGCCGATTCTGGCGCGCATCGGCGACTCTCATGCCGCCTTACAGGCGCAGCGGCGCGGCGAGTCTGAAGTGGTGAAAGCTACCTACGGCACCGGGTCTTCCCTGATGATGTCCATGGCGACGCCGCTGTTGACGGAAAATGGCCTCAGCACCACCGTGGCCTGGCATGACGGCACGTTGCGTTATGCCTTTGAAGGCAACATTACCCACACCGGTTCCGGTGCCGCCTGGCTGGGCAGAATGCTCGGCGTGCAGGAGCCGCGCGAGCTCACCGCGATGGCGCAGCGCTGCGACGACAATCAGGGCATCTATTTTGTCCCGGCGCTCTCTGGCCTGGGCGCGCCCTGGTGGGATCTGCAGGCGCGCGGCATGGTGTGCGGATTGACGGATGCCGCCACACCCGCCGTGCTGGCGCGGGTGGCGCTGGAGTCGATCGTCTGGCAAATCGCCGACGTCTTTTTTGCCATGGAGCAGGCCAGCGGCCAGCAGCTTCCTGCGCTCTGTGTGGATGGCAGCGCCACCGAAAATAGCTGGCTGATGCAGTTACAGGCGGATGTGTTACAGCGGCCGTTGCAGCGGGTGCCTACCGCCGAGGTCTCCGCGCTGGGCGCGGCACTGCTGGCAGGCAAAGTGCTGGGATGGTGGCAGCAGGGCAGTGATATGCAGGCGCTGCAGGGCGGCAGCGTCATCATGCCGCGTGAAGAGCACGCGCAGCGTATGCAGGAAAACTATAAAGGCTGGATTGACGCCGTTGCACGCTGTCGTTATCAGCCACATTAATCCTTATCCGGAGCAGAGCCATGTCAACACTTCCTCAGCAGTTAACCTTCGGCGTCATTATTGGCAACCGGGGTTTTTTTCCCAGCTATCTGGTGGGCGAGGCGCGCCAGCAGGCGGTCGCGCTGTTTGAAAAGATGAACATTAATACGGTGATGCTGGATGAGACCCAGACCAATCTGGGCGGCGTCGAGACGCGTCAGGAGGCGAAAACCTGTGCCGCGCTGTTTCGTCAGCACCGCGAAGCGATTCACGGCATTGTGGTGCTGCTGCCAAACTTTGGTGATGAAAAAGCCATCGCGGAAGCGCTGCGTCTCGCCGGGCTGAACGTGCCGGTGCTGGTGCAGGCCGAAGAGGATAATCTGGATAAAATGGGGCTGGCGACCCGCCGCGACAGCTTCTGCGGCAAAATTTCGCTCTGCAACAACCTGCGGCAATATGGCATCCCGTTTACGCTGACCCGCCAGCACGTCTGCGCACTGAGCGGCGACGTGTTTATGCAGGATCTGCAGCGGTTCAGCCAGCTCTGTCGGGTGGTGAATGCCATGCGCCGGGTACGCGTCGGGGCAATTGGTGCCCGGCCCGCCGGATTCAACACCGTGCGCTACAGCGAAAAGCTGCTGGAGAAGATGGGCATCGCGGTGGAGACCCTGGATTTATCGGAGATCTTTACCCGCACCAACCGGCTGCGCGATGACGATATCCGCGTGGCAGAGAAGCGTGAAATCCTGGAGGCCAACGCCGATGCGCGGGGGATTCCGGGTGACAAACTGGTGACCATGGCCAAACTGTTTGTGGTGATCAGCGAGTGGATCAGCGACAACGATATCGATACCACCGCCATCCAGTGCTGGACGTCGTTGCAGGAGAACCTGGGCATTAACGTCTGCTCAATCATGAGCGTGATGTCGGGCCAGCTGATGCCCAGCGCCTGCGAAGTGGATGTGATGGGGGCGCTGTCGATGTATGCGCTCGCCAGTTGCTCGCTGAACCCCGCCTCGCTGGCAGACTGGAACAACAACTTTGGCGACGAGCGGGACAAATGTGTGCTGTTTCACTGTGGTAATTTCGCCAGCGCCAGCCTGGAGTCAGCGACCATGGGCACGGCGGATATCATCGGCACCACCGTGGGCAAAGAGAACACCTGTGGCGCAGTGCATGGCCGCATGAAGCAGGGCGATCTGACCTATTTCCGCCTCTCTACCGACGACTTCAGCGGCGAAATCAAAGCCTATGTGGGAGAGGGAATGTCGGTCACCGATCCGCTGGACACGGTAGGTTGCCGTGCGGTGATCCAGGTGCCGCAGCTGGAGACACTGCTGGCGTGGATCTGCCGTAACGGCTTTGAGCATCATGTGGCGATGAACCACTCTGCCACGGCTGGTGTGCTGCAGGAAGCGTTCAGTGAGTATCTCGGCGTGAGCTGCTACCGGCATCAGTAAGCGGTAAGGCGGAACGGCTGAATGCAAGGGATGAAGCAGCCGGTTCGGTCACGATTCCGCCCGCACCGGCTTGTATGCCCGCCACTTCTGAAAAAGAAAGGCGGGCACTGATTTAGCGCGCCATTCTGCGCACCTCGTCATCATCATTCTGTACCGCAACCAGATCCACCGGTGGCAGATTGCCGCCACTGAATTCCACCTGACGAATCGGGAAGGCGAAGCGGATATTTCGCTCTTCCAGTGCCGCCATCAGCTGCAGGTTAATCTCCTGCTGTATATCCATGTACTTGTTGTAATCCGCATCCAGCACAAAATAGACCACTTCGAAGGTCAGTTTTGAATCCTCAAAGGCCAGGAAGTGGGCGCGGTCAAAACGGGTGGTCTCAACGCCCTGGATAATCTCTTTCACCAGCGGGCTGATCTCCCGAACCTGCTCTGACGGCGTGGCGTAGCTGATACCAAACTTAAAGACGATGCGGCGCTGCTGCATGCGCTTATAGTTGTGAATCGTCTGCTGCAACAGAATGGTATTTGAGCAGACAATCTGCTCGCCACTCAGGCTGCGCAGTCGGGTGGTTTTCAGGCCGATATGCTCAATGGAACCGGCAATGTCACCAAAGACAATAAAATCGCCATGCTCAAACGGCTTATCAAAGCCTATCGCCAGTGAAGCAAACACATCGCTCAGTACGGTCTGAATCGCCAGCGCAATCGCGATACCACCAACCCCAAGGCTGGCGACCAGTGCGGTAATGTTGATGCCCATGTTCGACAGAATGGCCAGGAACATCATGATCCAGACCACTACCCGCAGCAGAATCCCGAGGATCACCGTAGTGACCGGGTTGCGCACGTGCAGCGGGTCACGCAGCAGACTTTTCAGCCATAGCCGGATGCCACAGTCGAGCCACAGAGCGAGCTGCACAATCAGCGCCAGGAACCAGCCGTGCGCGATGGTTACACTCCACGACGCGGGCAGATCGACAAACTTCAGGGCAATCAGCAGCGAAAAGATCAGCAGCAGGGTCTGGCTGGTACTGCGCAATATCTCCACCAGAATCGCAGTGGCGCGAACATGACGATGTTCGCTGTAAAGGGCAATCCGGTTGGAGATAAAGCGAATCAGAGTACGTAATATCCAGTAAATCACCAGCGTGGACACCACCACGATGGCGCTGCTTAGCCAGAGTTCCTGATTAAAAAAGAGGGAGTGAAAACGACGTGAAGAGAGCCAGTTTTCCATTGGGGAGGGTCTCCTTGCTGGGTTCCGGTTTAAAAGAAAACAAGCAAGAAGCATAGCCTGGATGCGGCCCACCTGTGTGGCGCATCCGTAAAGCGGTTACTGGAATCGGGTCGATTTATCGCGAGCCAGGCGCTCAAGGGCAAAAATAATCTGCTGAAGCTGCCGCTCCTGCGCCGGGTTCAGCGTGGCAAAACGAAAGCTCAGTCGCGGTGTGATGCGGGTTTCATTTTTGCCGGTCACCACGCTGCGCTCGCCAATGCTCAGCAGCTTTACCGGCACGTCAAAATGGCCATACTCGCCCAGCTCGACCCGGAACGGGGTGAAGCTGTCACCGTCCTGCAACCCGTCCGGCAGCGCTTCATCGACCAGCACGCCGATACCGCCCAGCGACAGATCCTGCAGACGCAGGCGCGTTTTCCTGCCATCGGGCCACACGGTATGACACCAGAACTGCGGCTCCAGCGGGGCGCAGACCCGAAAAAACTCACGTCGCTGGATCTGCCACAGCAGGTCTGGCAGCGGCGCGCTGAAAGCGGGTAACCCTTCAAACTCCACGATTTCCAGCGCGGCGAGGCTGAATTCCACCTTAGCGCCGTAGGTTTCCGCAGTGATACTGAGATCGTCGCTGGTCAGGGCATAATCGTTATCCAGATTATTACTGCCGAGGTCAAACAGCATGCGATCTTCATCGGCAGCCAGCATCCGGCTGATAAACTGCCCACGCGGAAAGCGCACCAGTAATGGCGTCTGCAATCGCAGCAGATCTTTCATAACGCCAAGAACCGCCAGCGTGCCACGTTTTAGATATTGTTCCTGGTCGGCTTCTTTCACGTCCTGCTCCACAAGGGGGGTTACTTTATTGATGCGGTTTTTTTGCCTCGTCTCGGTTATCGGCGCGGCAAAAAAAAGCTTTAGCATGCTATTCATCAATAATAACTGTGAGCAGGCAGGCATTTTTTGAAAAGCTGGTTATACTTATCGCGGTAAACCGCTTGATTAATCAGGCGTTCACGATTTAATCAAAAAAGGAAGGAGCAACAGATGGGTATTATTTCCTGGGTCGTCTTTGGCTTAATCGCGGGTATTCTGGCAAAGTGGATTATGCCGGGTAAAGACGGTGGCGGTTTCATTCTGACTATCGTTCTGGGTATTATCGGTGCAGTAGTGGGTGGCTGGATCAGTACGCTGTTTGGCTTCGGCCGCGTCGATGGGTTTAACTTCGGAAGTTTCGTGGTCGCTGTTATCGGTGCCATCGTGGTGCTGTTCATCTACCGCAAAGTACGCAGTTGACCGTAAAGGTTTAAACGAAAAAGGGGACGAAGCGATTCGTCCCCTTTTTTTATCTCTTATTTTGCTATCAGAAGTCGTAACCGACTGTCGCCATCACGCTGCGTTCTGCGCCCCAGTAGCAGAAGCCCGTACCGTAACAGCCCGCTACATAGGTGCGGTCGGTCAGATTATTGGCGTTGACCTGCACCCAGGCACCTTTCAGGCTGCTGTTCCAGACGCCGAGATCGGCCCGCACTGACGCATCAAACAGCGTCACCGACGGCACACGGGTGGTGTTTTCATTGTCCGCCCACTGTTTGCCGATGTAACGCACGCCCGCACCCGCACTCAGACCGTAATCAAACTGATAGTGACCCCAGAGTGCAGCCATGCTGTTGGGTGTGACATATGGCGTATGTCCGTCGTTGCCATCCACCGACTCTTTAAAGCGCAGATGATTCAGCGTATAGCTCGCCACGGTGCTCAGACGCGGGGTTAACTGATTACGCGCTTCCAGCTCAATGCCCTGTGAATGCACTTTGCCCGAAGGGGTAAAGAACGGCGTCGGTGCTTCCCGGTTCGCCACATCTTTCTGCGTCAGGTCATAGACCGCAACGCTATAGAGATCGCGGGTGCCGACCGGCTGATATTTCACCCCGGCTTCATACTGCTCCGCGGTGGTGGGCTTCAGCAGGTTATTGTTGGAATCGGTGAGCGCGGTCGGGGTAATTGCCTGGCTCCAGCTCACATAAGGCGAGATGCCGTTGTCGAAGGCATAGAGCAGCGCAGCGCGGCCGCTGATGTGATCATCCTGACGACGCTCATTGCCGCTGTTATTGGCGACGATGCGGTCATAACGACCGGAGAGATCCAGATGCCAGCGATCCAGCTTCATCTCATCCTGCAGATAGAGGCCGGTCTGATAGTAGCGACGGGTTTTATCTGCCCAGGTGTAATCCGGCATGTCGCCTACCTGCTCGCCGGTCAGGGCATTGAGCTGACTGGCTGAACCGCCCGCCGCGTTGATCTCATTTTTGTAACGATGATACTCGGCACCCAGGGTGACGCGGTGCTCCAGTTCACCGGTGTCGAACTCCGCCTGTAAGCGGTTATCGGTGGACCAGGCAGAGAGCGACGAGCGCTCACCGGAGTAAGAACGGTTCAGCAGGTCGGGATTATTTTCATCCCAGCCAACCTGATAGACCTGATCGAGATCGACATTCGAGTGGCTGTAGCTGCCGGTCGAGTAAAATGACCAGACGTCGTTGAAGCGATGGGCGAAATCGAAGCTGTAGATCTGCTCGCGACGCTTGAACTGATCGAGATCGCTGTTGCCCTCATAAAAGCCGTTGCTCAGCTTGTAGCCGTTGTGTTCGGTGAGGCTGCCGTCACCCGGTACCGAACCGTGATAACCGCCCGACGGATCCTTCTGCAGATAGGCTTTCAGGATTAGATGTGTATCTTCGTCCGGCTGCCACATCAGCTGCGGCATCAGTGCATATTTCTCTTCGCGGGTGTGATCGTACTGGGTATCGCTGTTGCGGGTCACGCCGGTCAGGCGAAACGCCCACTGATCGTTGATGGCATTGGTATAGTCAAACATCGTGCCGGTGGTGGCGTTGCTGCCCGCCTGCAACTGGATGTGACCCTCTTCGCTGAACTGAGGACGCTTGGTGACCATGTTCACCAGTCCGCCCGGCACCGTCTGACCATAGAGCGCAGAAGAGGGGCCTTTGATCACGTCGATGCGCTCAAGGAAGGCGTTATCGACCTGCAATACATTGTAACTGCCACCGTCGCTCATCAGTCGCATGCCGTCGAGGAAGG
The DNA here is from genome assembly GCF_023631405.1 of Caballeronia sp. GAWG2-1. Classification (NCBI taxonomy): domain Bacteria; kingdom Pseudomonadati; phylum Pseudomonadota; class Betaproteobacteria; order Burkholderiales; family Burkholderiaceae; genus Caballeronia; species Caballeronia sp. GAWG2-1. The sequence goes on along the minus strand of NZ_JALQDD010000030.1, from coordinate 4,048 downwards.
TATTATCGGTATCGCCGCCATGGAAGCCGCGTAGCGAAATAGTGTCGTAACGCGTCGCGGCACCCCCAAAGTTGGTGAAGACGCCGGAACTATAGCCCAGCGCCTGATTCAGGGTCAGCGCGCCCTGATCCTGCATCTGCTGACGGGTGACCACGGAAATCGATTGCGGCGTGGTGATGAGCGGACGATCGCTTTTGGTTGCGCCCTGGCTGGTCGTCGCCAGATAGCCTTGGGTCGGCGAGGTCGAATCTTCCTGCGGTTGCGCGGTTACCACCATATCGGCAGCATAACTCAGAGCAGGCGCGGTCAGCGCCAGGGTGCATAGGGGAACATAACCTTTCAGCGACAATGACAGTTTCATCAAAATTCCTTTCTTGGCAAAGGTTCAGGCAAGTGAATAAAATCTTTGATAGGCAATCTCATTATCATAATGAGAATTATTACCTTTTGTAAATTGGCTGCAATTTTGCCTGTTGATGAAAGAAGGTCAAGTAAAATTCGCGGAAATGAAGTGGGGATACCCCCGGCAAGGCCAGAGGTATCCAGAGTGGATTAAGGTTGTGAGGCAGACGCCTGCGGAATATCGTGGGCGCTGTTACAGGTTTTATCTTTCGGGCAGTACTTATCCAGCAGTTTCAGCGTGACGCCGTTGGTCCAGCCGAAGCCATCCTGCAGCGGATATTCACCGCCACCGCCGCCGCCGAGATTTTTGCCATCAACGACATATTTCTCCACCAGCTTATGCTCACGGTCATAGGTGTTCTGAACGTTTTGCAGGAAGCGTAATCCCACCTCTTTCGCCAGTTTTGGCTGGTTGTAGTGCTCCAGACCTTCCACAGCAACCCACTGCAGCGGTGCCCAGCCATTGGGTGCATCCCACTGCTGACCGTTGTTCACGGTGGTGGTCACCAGACCACCAGGTTTCAGCAGCTGTTTTTCTACCGCGCTGGCGGTGCTTTCAGCCTGCTTATCGCTGGCGACCTGCAGATAGAGCGGGAACAGCGCGGCAGCAGTCAGCTGAGGATGGACCTGCTTTTTCTGCCAGTCATAATCGGCGTACCAGTTCTGTTTGCTGTCCCACAGATAGCGGTTGATCGCCGCCTGGCGCTTCTCCGCGCGATCGGCAAACTGCTTCGCCAGATCGCTCTGCTTGTTCATCTGATAGCCTTTCGACAGGGTCTGCTCCAGATGGAACAGCAGGCTGTTGAGGTCAACCGGGGCCAGCTGCGTGGTACGAATTGTCGACAGGTTATGCGCATCGGTAAACCAGCGCGAACTGAAATCCCAGCCCGACGCCGCACCGGAACGCAGCTCACGGTAGAGTTCGGCTTTATTCCTCTGCGGCGCTTTCTGGGCGGTGGCAATGTCATCCATCCAGGATTCTGTACGTGGCACGTCGCGCGCATCCCAGTAGCGGTTGAGCAGGCTGCCGTCCGCCAGCTTAATCACGCGCTTGCTGGCTGCGCCCGCCGCGACTTTATCGCTGTCTGCCATCCAGTAGTCATACTCTTTCTGCAGCTGCGGCAGATAACGGGTATAGGCTTTGCCGTTATCGTGCGTCGCCAGCAGATCGACCATCAGGCTGAAGAACGGCGGCTGTGACCGGCTCAGATAGTAGCTGCGGTTGCCGTTGGGAATGTGGCCATAGCGGTCGAGCAGCGAGGCGAAGTTATCCACCATATCCTGCACTTTATCCCAGTGTCCGCTCTCGGCCAGCCCCAGCATGGTGAAGTAGCTGTCCCAGTAATAGACTTCACGGAAGCGCCCGCCTGGCACCACATAGGGTTTGGGCAACGGCAGCAGCGAGTCATACTGACCGGCGCTGCTGGTGGTGCGCGTCAGCACCGGCCACAGGCCATCAATGTGGTCACGCAGGTTTTGTCCGGCTGGTGGCACATATTTGTCACCGGCCGCGGGCAGGGTAAAGTTGGCATCCACAAAACGCTTAAGATCGAAATTGCGCTGTTTCTTCTGCATCTGCCAGTCGGCAAGAATTGAGGCGGGATCGAATTTCGGCACCGCATCCGCAAAGGTCTTTTGATCGGGATAGAACTTCGCCTGTTGCACGGCATTAAACAGCGGTCCTAAACGAACGTCAGGCGGCTGCGGCTGATTATTCAGCATGCGACTGTTGTCGTCGGCCTGGGCAGTGAAGGCGGGTACGCTCAGCAGCAACGTGAGCAGAAAGGGCGCATAACGCTGACGCCGTGGAGCGGCGTTTACCTCAATTTTTGTCATCGGTTTTTCTCCTTGTCCGAAACGCGGCCGCGCGTAACGCATTGACCACAGGACCAACTTTAGACCTTATCTGACCACTTCACCCTGAAGCGAGCCGGAAATGTGAAGCCACGGGAATTATTTTTATGGAAAAAACCGCTTTATTACGCTGGTTTTTTCTTGCTCTCACCACGCTTTTCCCTGACGCTGAAAGAAAAAAAGGAGAGCAGGATGGAGATCATCTGGTATCACCCGTCGCAGTCTGCAGCGGCCTGGATTAACGGTTTACAACAGCGTCTGCCCCAGGCGCGGGTGCGTGCCTGGCAGCCAGGCGATAATGGTCCGGCTGATTACGCGCTGGTCCGTTCGCCCCCCACAGAAATGCTGCAGGGACGCGCCACCCTGCGCGGCGTCTTTGCGCTGGGGGCAGGCGTGGACGAGATTCTGAAACAGCTGCAGCAGAACCCCGAGATGCTGCCCGACAGCGTGCCACTGTACCGGCTGGAAGATACCGGCATGGCGCGGCAGATGCAGGAGTATGCGGTTCATAGCGTACTGAGCTGGTTCCGTCGTTTTGACGATTACCGTCTCCAGCAGCAGCAACAGTGCTGGCAGCCACTGCCCGCTTACACGCGTGAAAACTTTACTATCGGCATCCTGGGGGCGGGCGTGCTGGGCCAGAGTGTGGCGGAAAGCCTTAAACCCTGGGGATTCCCGTTACGCGTCTGGAGCCGCTCGCCCAAAGAAATTGATGGCGTGACCAGCTTTGCCGGTCGCGATGCATTGCCTGCCTTTCTGAAGGAGACGCGGGTGGTGATCAACCTGCTGCCGAGCACGCAAGAAACCATTAATCTTATCGACCACCACTTTTTACAGCGGCTGCCGCACGGCGCTTTCTTCCTTAACATCGCGCGTGGCGCGCAGGTGGTGGAAGAAGATCTGCTGGCCGCGCTCAATAGCGGGCAGCTGAAAGCAGCGGCGCTGGATGTCTTTCAGGTTGAACCGCTGCCCGAAGCGCATCCGCTCTGGTCACATCCGCGCGTCACGATCACGCCCCATAATGCGGCGGTAACCTTGATCGACGAAGCTATCGACTACATCGCCCGCGCCATCACCCAGGACCAGGCAGGCGAGCCGCCGCAGGGCAGGGTGGATCGTCAGCGCGGCTATTAATGAACCGGCCCCGTCAGGGGCAATCAGCAGGAGAAGAGGATGTATCCGGTAGATCTGCATATGCACACCATCGCCAGCACGCATGCTTACAGCACGCTGCACGACTACGTGACTCAGGCGAAGCAAACCGGCATGAAACTGTTTGCCATTACCGATCACGGCCCCGACATGGCCGACGCGCCGCACTACTGGCACTTCATTAATATGCGCGTCTGGCCGCGCGTGATCGATGGCGTGGGTATTCTGCGCGGTATCGAAGCCAATATTAAAAATCAGCAGGGCGAAATCGACTGTTCCGGCCCGATGCTCGATGCGCTGGATTTGATCGTCGCCGGTTTTCACGAGCCGGTTTATGCGCCGCGCGACCGGAAACATCACACGGATGCGATGATCGCCGCGATGGCGGGCGGGCTGGTCCATATCATCAGTCATCCAGGCAACCCGAAATTCCCGGTCGATATCCCGGCTATCGCCGAGGCAGCCGCGCACTACGATGTGGCGCTGGAGCTGAACAACTCCTCCTTTACCCATTCGCGTCCGGGCAGTGAACCGAACTGCCGGGCTATCGCTGCCGCGGTGCGCGATGCCGGTGGACGGCTGGCATTTGGCTCCGATTCCCATACGGCGTTTACGCTCGGAAATTTTGAACATTGCCTGC
>NZ_JALQDD010000029.1:0-219706 GCF_023631405.1 Caballeronia sp. GAWG2-1 | reverse complement strand
CCTGTTTGGAGAGCGTTTTACCAACGCACGCGGGTGACTCCGCTAACCGCCTCGCACACAAAAATGCGGACAGGTTCCACGGGCCATCAGCATCGCGCCTACGCTCTCAATCCAGTCCCGCCGCAGCCTGCCATTCCTCAAGCGCTCGTTCGAGACCACTAAACGTCACCGGCTTATGCATATACCCGTCGAACGACGGAAAGTCGTTGTCGCCCAATTCCGTGCGCCCTGTCATCGCGATCATGTATGCATCGTGAGAAGCGCCTTCGGCCCGCAAGCCCTCACACATTTCACGGCCGTCGCCATCGGGTAGCTCGACATCCGCGAGGATCACATCGAAGGTATGTGCATGCGCAAGTTCGCGTGCGACGCCGCAATCGTGAGCAAGCTGAACCTGATGCCCCAGTTTGCCGATCAGCGAAGCAATGCCTGCCGCGAAATCGCGATCGTCGTCCAACACCAGAATTTGCATAAGTCGCCCCGTTCGCGCGTTGGTTGAGTTGCTAGCGACCTATGCAAGGACAGTGCCATCAGCCCGCGATAAACACAGCGCCTTGCGCCGTGTGGCCGAGCCAACGAAGCGAACGGTCGTATCAGCCGCGATTTGGAATAGTTACCGGGCAAGCGCGCTCATTGTTGACGAGACTGCTACGCGCACCAGACGCCGCGGGCCACGCGCACCTTAATTCTGGGGCGGCACATTCGCCTTGTTCCCCGCCAGCGGCGACCCATACCCGCCACTATTCGCGTTGTTAGGCAGTCCATTGACTAGTTGCGCTCGCGGATCGCTCGGATTCAAATTCAACTCTCCCGCCTGCGCATTCCCGTGCGTCGGGTACTGGCTTCCAAGCGGCGCGTCCGGCATGAGCTTGGGGTTGTTCTGAGGCGCGCTCATATCCGTTTCCGCACTCGGCGGATGCAACTGCGCAAACGCGCTCGACGCCGCGAGCAACAACCCCGTAAAAACACAAAGGCGAACGTTCATGACAAAACTCCCGAGGTGGCGGCGCGAAGCGGTCCGCATTGCTTGAGTCTAGACCCGCGCCGTGCGACGAACGCTGATCTCCCTACCGTCGACCAGTCCAGCGTTTGTCTCAAGCGCGCGCTATTTCTTGTGTTTCTTGAGCTTGGCTTTGCGCTTGCCGCGCTCATCGATTATCCGCACGCGATGCTTGTCCTTCATCTTCTTCCATTCCTTGCATTCTTCCTTCGTGCGCAGGCAACCAATGCAGAAGCCCGTCTTTTCATCGAACTTGCAGATGCTGATGCAGGGCGAATCGACTCCCATGATTTATCCGTGAAAGTGCCGCATGGGCGTGACAATGGGCCAACAATTTCGCACGCTGCGTGCCCGCGTCGCCAACTGATTGTTTCGATGATCCTCATAGCGCCGCCTAGCGGTGCCCCGCAAACCCTCACCTTTGACCCGGATTGCGGCATGACGCTTGCTTCATGCGGACAAATGCGTGACACGTCCGTTGCGCCGATGACGCTTTTCCCTCCTCACGAGCGAGCGAATAATTCAAATGCCTCCCGCACCCGGCTCGCGCCGTCCACCCGCCAAAATACTGCCGCCCGACGCGCCTGGCCTGCGCGCGCTGGCGTCGCTGGTGACTGGTGTCATCGTCATATGCGCTTTGTACTTCGGGCGCGCGGTACTTATTCCGATCATCCTCGCGATTCTGCTGAGCTTTCTGCTCGCACCTTTCGTCGATATGTTGCGGCGCATTCGCTTCGGGCAAGTGCCATCGGTGATCGTCGCGGTGTTGCTGGCGTTGTCGGTGCTGACGGCTGTCGGCGCGCTGATCGGCGCGCAGGTCGCGCAACTTGCGGGCGATCTGCCGAAGTATCAGGTCGCGGTAGAACGCAAGATCGACTCCGTGCAGCGCCTGACAGTCGGTCGCGCCGATGAATTTCTCGGGCGCGCATCGCGTGCGCTCAAACGCATTTCGCCCGCGCGCGAGCAGGAGCAGCGCACCGCCGAGAACAATCCCGCCGCCTCGCCGATCGATCAGCCGATGCCGGTGGAAGTGCACGAACCATCGCCGTCGCCGCTGGAACTGGCGCAGCGCTTTCTCTCGCCGGTCATCAGTCCGCTGGAAACGACGGGCATCGTGCTGGTGGTCGCCGTGTTCATCCTGTTGCAGCGTGAAGATCTACGCGACCGGCTGATCCGTCTATTCGGCTCACGCGATCTGCATCGGGCAACCACCGCGATGGACGAAGCCGCGCGCCGCCTTTCGCGCTATTTTCTGGCGCAGCTCGGCATCAACGTGAGCGTGGGCATCATCATTTCGATTGGGCTCGCGGTTATCGGCGTGCCGGGCGCATTGCTGTTCGGCGTGATGACGGCGCTTCTGCGCTTCGTGCCGTATGTCGGGACGTGGATCGCCGCGCTCGTCGCGGTGGTGTTCGCGGCGGCGGTTGGCCCCGGCTGGACCATGCTGATCTGGACCATCGTATTGTTCGGCGTGACCGACATCGTGGCGGGACAGATCGTCGAGCCGCTCCTGTATGGTCACAGCACCGGGCTTTCGCCGTTCGCGGTGATCGTCGCGGCAATCTTCTGGAGCTGGATCTGGGGGCCAATAGGTCTCGTGCTGTCGACGCCGCTCACGCTGTGCCTCGTGATTCTCGGGCGCCATGTGGATCGCCTCGAATTTCTCGATGTGCTGTTCGGCGACCGGCCAGCGCTCACCCCTGCGGAAAACTTCTATCAGCGCCTGCTTGCCAACGATCCCGACGAAGCGCTGGCGCAAGCGGAATCGCTGCTGACGGAACGCTCGCTGATCGCTTACTACGACGAAGTCGCGCTCGAGGGCTTGCGGCTCGCGCACAACGACGTGCTGCGCGGCGTGGTGACGGTGGATCAGTTGCGGCGCATCAACGAGTCGGCGCTCGACATCATCGAAGGGCTGGAGGAAACCGACGATACCGCCGTGCTGCCGCCGCCTCATCGCGAAGATCCGCCCGCGAGTCTGGAGTCGCCGGACGAAGCGGTGCCGCTCGCCTACGAAGCGCCGCCGCCGCATTTCGACGCGCAAGCGGAAGGTCACACGGCGTCGGTGTTGTGCATTGCAGGGCGCAGCGAACTGGACGATTTGGCCGCGACAATCGCGGTGCAACTCTTTAGGAAGCACGGGCTGGGCGCCGATCTGGCGGGCTACGAACGCTTCTCGCGCGGACGCTTCGGCGAAGTGAACCTGCACGGCGTGTCGATCATCTGCGTGGTCTCGTTCGATGCCGCCGAGTCGCCGCCATATCTGCGCAATCTCTTGCGCCGCCTGCATCAGCGTGCGCCGGCAGCCGAGCTGATCGTGGGACTCGTGTTCCCCGAAAGTCCGCTGCAGGGCGAAGCGCTGGTGCGCACGAGTTCGGCGGCGGTGTCGTTCAAGGAACTGGTCGAGGCATGCGTGGCGGCGGCGCGCCGTCAATCGACCGATGGCGTCTCATGGACCGGACTCGATCCCTCGGATGGCGAAGCCGCGCTCGAAGGACCGTCCGCGCCCGAAGAGGACGCGCCGGCGTTGCGCAACGGCTGAAGCCCGCGGCCGCCTTAGCGGTTGCCGTCGAACAAGTCGTTGAGCATGGTGTCGAATGCGGCTTGCGCCTCTTCGAGCTCTTGCAGGGCGGCGTCGAAGGCCGTCAGCGCGAGTTGCGTCGGGCGGCCGTCGCCTTCGGGCGCGAACTGCTTCTGCAAGGCAAGAAAGGCGGATTGAACCTGGCGCGTCGCGTTGACGATGCGTTCCATCGCGCGCGCTTCTTCTTGCCGGTTGGCTTCTGCGGTCATGTGGGGCACTCCTTGTTGACAATGCCCGATATTATCAAGCGCGGAAGCCTTCGCGGTCCAACTCCGACTCAAGCCGTCGCTTTTGGGCCGGCGACCGTGAACAATCTTACCGCTTCCTCCAGCACCGCCGCCACTTCGCCAGGCGCTTGGCCGTCACCGCCGCCTGTTCGACCAGCGCCGCGTTCCGCTGGGTCGGATCGTCGAGATGCGAGACTGCCTGATTCACTTGCGCGATCCATCCGCCTGCTCGCTGCTGGCTTTCGCCACTTCCATGATGATCGTCATACGCGGTTCACTGCTTCGTCGATAGCACGCATCTGGCGCGTCGTGCGCGTGACGAGGCGTGCGTTTCGTGCCGATATCGGCGCCGCTTCGCCGGGCGCTTTATTGCGCGCTCCAGCCGCCGTCGATCTTCAACTCCGAACCGCGCATTTCGCTCGCGGCGTCGGAGCAGAGGAACACGGCGAGATCGCCGATCTGCTCCGTCGTCACGAATTGCGCCGACGGCTGCTTCTCGCCGAGCAACTTCGCGCGGGCGTCGTCGGGCGAGAGCGATTCGCGTGCGGCAAGATCGTCGATCTGCTTCTGCACGAGCGGCGTATGCACGAAGCCGGGGCAGATGGCGTTGACCGTCACGCCGCTTCGCGCGTTTTCGAGCGCGGCGACCTTCGTGAGTCCGAGGATGCCGTGCTTGGCCGCCACATAAGCGGACTTGCCGACCGACCCGACGAGTCCGTGCACCGAAGCGATGTTGATGACGCGTCCCCAGCCGCGCTCGCGCATGCCGGGCAGCGCGACGCGCATGGTGTGAAACGCCGAGCTGAGATTGATGGCGATGATCGCGTCCCAGCGTTCCACCGGGAACTGGTCGATGGTCGCGACATGCTGGATGCCTGCGTTGTTCACGAGAATATCGACCGCGCCGAAGGTTTCGTTGGCGAAGGCGAGCATGGCTTCGATTTCGGCGGGCTTGGTCATATCGGCGTCGTGATGCACCGCTTTCACGCCGATGGCTTCGATCTGCGCGAGGGCGCCGTTCACATCGCCGAAGCCGTTGAGCACGAGATTCGCGCCGGCTTGCGCAAGCGCCGTGGCAATGCCTAAGCCGATGCCGCTTGTCGAGCCGGTGACGAGCGCGGTCTTGCCGGCGAGCGATTTCGATGCGAGTTGAGTCATGGACGGATTTCTCGATGAGTTTGAAGGGAGATGCGCGTTCGGCTGACTTTACAAAACGTCGCTAAGTTTGCCTAGTGCGTAAAACACCGCGCATCGAAACACGGCCGCAAGGAGCCGATGTTATCTTTGCCAGCAACCCCAAGGAGCCCGACCCATGCTCTCACTCATTTACCGCGACTACATTGCCTGCCTGAACGACAAGGACTGGACGAAGCTCGGGCAGTTCGTTCACGACGAGGTGTCGTATAACGACGTGCCAAGCACGCTGGCGGGCTATGTCGGCATGCTGGAGCGAGATTACGAGCAGATTCCCGATCTGCATTTCAATATCGAACTGCTCGTTGAGGACGCGCAGACGGTGGCGGCGCGCCTGCTGTTCGATTGCTCGCCGAAGGGGACGTTCCTCGGCGTGCCCGTACACGGCCGGCGCGTGTGCTTTCGCGAGAACGTGTTTTATCGATTTCGCGATGAGCGTATCGAGCGGGTGTGGTCGGTCATCGATAAGGCGGCGATTGAAGCGCAAGTCTTGTGAATGATTACATGCCATGTAATTGGCGAGCCTCACGCGCGCTCCTACTCTCTCATCATCGCGGTGCAGCCATGTTGGCTGCACCGTTCGAGAACAAGGAGCCTCTCATGTCGAACCATACCGTTCATACGATTCAAACCGCCCCCGAGCAATCGAAGCCTGTGCTCGAACGCCTGCAACGAACCTTCGGCCTCGTGCCGAACATCGCGGGCGCGATGGCTGCATCGCCCACGCTGATCAATGGCTTCATCGGCTTGTTCGAGCGCGTGCACGCGAGCAGGCTCAGCGAGCCGCAGATTCAGACGCTGCTGCTCACCAACGCGGTGACGAACCGCAGCGAATGGGCCGCCGCGTTTCATACGGCGCTCGCGTTGCAACAGGGCGTGAGCCGCGCCGATGTCGATGCCATCCGCGAAGCACGCTTGCCCGCCGATGTAAACCTCGCCGCGCTCTCGGCGCTGGCGCGCACGCTCATCGACAAGCGCGGCCGGATCGATCGCGCCGACGAAGAGCGTTTCATCGATGCCGGCTTCAGCGCCGCGCAGATACTCGATGTAATCGCGGTCGTGGCGGCATCGACCATTACGAACTACACCGGTAGCGTCACGCAACCGCCGCTCGAAGCGCAGTTCGCCGAGTATGCGTGGCAAGCGCCGACACGTTGAGGAAGGCACATGACGGCAGCCGCTCACGCCGAGAAAAGTCGAACGTCGAACGCTATCGGCGACCTGCTGCGTTACTGGCGCGATGTGCGCGGCGTGAGTCAGCTCGGCTTGTCGCTGGACGCGGGCGTATCGCAGCGGCAGATTAGCTTCATCGAAAGCGGCCGCAGCGTGCCGGGCCGGCAGACCGTACTCGATCTTGCCGAGACGCTCGACGTGCCGCTGCGCGAGCGCAATGCGCTGTTGCTTGCAGCAGGCTATGCGCCGCTCTATTCCGATGCGCCGTGGAACGCCGAAGAGATGCAGGGCGTCGTGCGCGCGCTCGAACGCGTGTTGCGTCAGCACGAGCCTTATCCCGCCATCGTCATGGACCGGCATTGGAACGTGCTGATGACCAACGCTGCCGCGCCGCGCTTCTTCAATCGTTTCATCGATATGTCCGCGCGCACGGGGCCGCGCAACATGCTGCATCTGATGTTCGATCCGCTGGGCATGCGCCCGTTCATCGCGGACTGGGGTAACGTCGCGCGCAGTCTCTTGCAACGCGTGCATCGCGAAGCAGTAGGGCAGTTTGTCGATGAAGGCACGCGTAATCTCTTCGATGCCTTGCTCGCTTATCCCGATGTGCCGCGCGACTGGCGCTCGCGGGAAGTATCACGCGGCGCTTCCGCGTTGCCGGTCGTGCCGCTCGGCTTCGTTTTCGAAGGTACGGTGCTCGACTACTTCTCGATGGTGACGACGGTCGGCACGCCGCGAACCATCGCCGCGCAGGAGTTGCGCATCGAGTGCCTCTTTCCCGCCGACGATGCAACGGAAGCGCGGCATTTGGCGACGTTCTCGACATAGGCGCTTGCAGCGCATAGAGTGCTTCATTCGACTCTATGAAGGAGAAACGTATGACGACCACGGACAAGGTTGCACTGATCACGGCGGCGGGCAAGGGCATGGGCGCGGCCATCGCGAAGGAACTCGCGGCCCACGGCTACAACGTCGCGCTGATGTCCCCTTCGGGCAGCGCCGTTACGCTCGCGGAGCAGTTGAACGGCTTCGGCATGACGGGTTCGGTGGCGCAGGACGCGGATATCGAAAAGTTCGTGCAAGGTACGCTCGAAAAATACGGCCGCATCGATGCCGTGGTGAACAACACGGGGCATCCGCCCAAAGGCGATCTCCTCGCACTCGACGACGCCAAATGGCACGAAGGCCTCGACCTCATCATCCTCAACGTGGTGCGTGTGCTGCGCCGCGTAACGCCGGTGTTTCAGAAGCAAGGCGGCGGCGCCGTCGTCAATATTTCGAGCTTCGCAGCGGTGGCGCCGGAGCCGGTGATGCCGGTTTCATCGGCGTTGCGTGCGGCGTTGAGCGCATTCACGCGCCTCTATGCGGAGCGGCATGCGGCGGAAAACATTCGCATCAATTCCGTGCTGCCGGGGTTTATCGATAGCTGGCCGGAAACGCCGGAGATCGTCGCACGCATTCCGGCAGGGCGCTTCGGTAAGACCGAAGAGATTGCGAAGACCGTGGCGTTTCTGTTGTCGGACGGCGCGGGCTATATCACCGGACAGAACATCCGCGTCGATGGGGGAATCGTTCGGGCGCTTTGAATGCGATGCCTGTGTCCGGCGTCGCTTCGTGTGGCCGTGATCTCAAGGCGCGATGGCGTCCGCCGCTTCCTGATCCCAATACGGCGGCAGCGCCTTATAAGGATTCGAACCTGCAAGCGACGTGACATACACGCCGCCCGCGCCATGTGTCTTCGCATACTGAACGACGCCCGGCAACTGCGCGGCCGTTGCGCCATACACCATATGCACGAAGCGGTTCTTCGGATACGCGGCTTGCCAGCTCATCGGTTGATAGCGCGCGTAACTCTTGACCGTGCTCTCGAAGACCACGAACTGATCGGCGGTCGGCAGGCTCGCATAAAGCTCGGGAACGTTCGTTCCCGGGTTACCCATGACCGAGTATGTCGACTTCAATCCCTTGATGTAGTTGTAGATGGACTGATAGAACTGGATGTGCGACATCTGGCTATCGGCCGTCATCTCGTCGATGAAAAAGCCATCGACCTTATAAAGCGTCACGTACGCGTTGATGTCCGCCACGACCGCCGAAAGCGAGCGCTTTGCATACGACGTCGATACATAGCCAATCACCTTGCCGCCCGCCGCATGAAGTCGTGTTACGGCGGCGGCATAGGCGACGTCTTCCTTGATACCGGGACCGCTGTTCGGATTCAGAATGGCCGTGGTCGGAACCTTGCGCGCGGTGGCGGTCAAGCTGTTCCAGTTCGAGACGCTGCTCGTGGCATTGAAATACGAGGGGACGACGACGCTGGTGGCCGTGTTGGCCGTTGTGGCCGCTAAGGCCGTGCTACCGGTGCCCAACAAGGCGGCGAGAGGCATTGCCCACTTCAGACAATTCAAGCATTTTAAAGCTGCGTTCAGCATTTAGCCTCCTGACGCGGTCATTCAAGCCGCTGTCTTTTGGCCCGCCGCACAGACGGCGGGCAACTGGCAAACTCTCGTTAAGAAAGTCCCTTTAGTTTTGCGTCGCCGGATCACTCCGGTTTTGCCCCTCTCCCCTAACGGCAGGCTTTGAGATTTCTTTAGCGTAATAAAAAGAAATCTTTGGCATCGCTTGATGACGCTTGGACGACTCGTTATCTCTCAGCGCGTCGCCAAACGTTTGCCTTAAAGTTCTATTGAACATGGTCGTTAATGCCTAGCAACGTGCACTGGTTTGTTCGATGCATAAGCGGACTTGAGCGGCTAAAGGTCATGTGCTATCGTGCGCGCCCTTGGCATTTAAGCAAAAAAATATTGCTTCACGACCCGCGCAACGCGGGCTTTGCGTAGCGCGATTGCGGCTAGCCGAATGAGCTTGCGGTGACGATTTCCTCAAGGCGATGTCCTTGAGAAAAGCGCGCTGCACTCGTATAAAAATCAAACGGGGAAAAGATCTTGCCGATGGAGAAGTGGACCCGGGCACGCGCCGGTATGTTCTCTTGCGCGCGTGCGGAACGTGCGCCTGAACGTTTCGTGATGCGCGTAATGGCAGCCGTTCTGTTGAGCACGGCGGGCCTTGATCCGTTCATCGCTTATGCGCAAGCGGCGGCGCTGCAGTCCAATGCGCCGCGCGCTTCACAGTCCGCTGCATCTCAACCCAATATCGCTTTCTATTACGCGGCGAATCCGCCTGTCGATCAATTGCAGGCATTCGACGCAGTGGTCATCGACCCGGTAGCGGGCTTCGATCCGTCCATGCATCCGCTTGCGCATACGACATGGATCGCGCGTAATCAAAGCGGCAATGCCGCTGAAATCGAAGCGCTGTGGCAGCGTGGTTATCGCGGATTTTTCCTCGATACGCCAATCGCTCTTGCCGCAGCCCTTCGAATTCATGCGGCGCATCCGGACGCGCGTCTCATCGCGGGTGGCGAGAACATTGCGCAAAGCGCGTTGCCCTATGCAAGCGCGCTATACGCGGTTGTCGGCGATTCGCTGATTCGCGGTATAGACGAAAGTGGTCAGTTCACGGAAGTTCCTGAAGCGTTGCGCGCACGGCGCATGGCGGCGGCGCGCGAATTCACGCAGCAGAGCGGCGTGCCGGTCGTGTCGATCGAGCATTGCAATCGCAACGACCGGCAGTGCGCGCGCGATACAGCGAGCCGCGTCGTGTCCGCAGGCATGCTGCCTTACGTGACGAGCAAGGCGCGCGATGTGGTCGGCATCGGCAAGATAGAAGTGCTGCCGCGCAAGATTCTCGTCGTGCAGGACCGCGATACCAAGGACCCGCTCGATTTAAGCGCGGGGGTGCGTGACCTCGCCACGCCGCTCAATTACATGGGCTACGACGTCGAGTACGCCGACTTTTCGTCGCGCTTGCCGGATAACATCACACCCGACCGTTACGCAGGCGTGGTCGCATGGATTCAGCGCGGCGCGGTGCCCGATGCACAAGTCTGGCAACGATGGGTTGCCGCGCGCATGGCGGATCACATTCCTGTCGCGTTTCTCGGTCAGTTCGGTTTCGATGCAGCCGGTTCCGCTGGCGCCGCGCTCGATCTGCAACCGGTCGGCGGAACGTTCGCGGCGCCCGTCACGGTCGTCAAGAGCGATCCGATGATCGGCTTCGAGATCAGCCCGAAACCGGAACCGCGCGATCTGCAAGGGGTGCGCGTGGGTCCGCGCAGTCAAGCTTTGCTGCGCGTCTCGGCAAGCGGAGAGGAGGTGGACCAAGTCGCGCTCACGCCGTGGGGCGGGTACGCGCTGAGTCCTTACACAGTCGTATCGTTGGACAGCATCGAACAGGAACGCTGGGCCATTCAACCGATGGCCTTCATGAAGGCGGCGCTGCATCTGCAAGACATGCCCGCGCCGAGCGTGACGACGGAAAACGGCCGACGCCTTTTCATGTCGCACGTGGATGGCGATGGCTTCGCCTCACGCGCGGAATTCCCCGGTCCCGACTACTCGGGCGAAGCGTTGTATCAGCAGATATTCACGCGCTATCAAGTGCCGATGACGCTCTCCGTCATCGAAGGCGAAGTCGGTCCTGCCGGTCTGCATCCGCATATCTCGCCCCGTCTGGAAGCCATCGCGCGCAAGATGTTCGCGCTGCCGCATGTCGAGATCGGCACGCATACGTACTCGCATCCGTTTCAGTGGGAACAGGTCGACAGCAAGGGCGCACAGATGGATCGCGGCGGTGGCGACGCGGCGTTCTCGTTGTATATCCCGGGATATCGCTTCAATATCGATCGTGAGATCACGGGCTCGATCGACTATATCAACTCGCGTCTTGCACCTGCCGGCAAGAAGACCGTGCTCCTGCAATGGTCCGGCGACTGCCGTCCGCCTGGCTTCGTCGTGCGCAAGGTGGCCGAGGCGGGCGTCTACAACTTCAATGGCGGCGATACGGTCATCACGAAGTCGGCCAGTAGCTGGACCAATATCGCGCCGGTCGGCGTGGACAAGGGACCCGGCGCGTATCAGGTCTATGCGCCGAATCAAGACGAGAACGTCTATACCAACGACTGGCAAGGTCCATTCTATGGCTTCACGCGCGTGCTGGAAACGTTCGCGATGACCGAGCGTCCGCAGCGCTTCAAGCCGATCGACATCTATTACCACATGTATAGCGGCACCAAGGTGGCGTCGCTGCGCGCGTTGGATCAGATCTTTTCGACGACACTCAAGCAGCCGGTGATGCCGGTCTATGTGAGCGAGTACATCCGCAAGGTGCTCGACTGGCATACCTTCGCGGTGGCAAAAGACATCGATTCGAAGTCCGGTCAATGGCTCGTGCGCGGCAATGGCGAAGTGCGCGAATTGCACTGGCCGCAAGCGGCAAAGCCATCGGTCGATGATGCTTCGGGCGTCACGGGTTTCGCGCCGGGGCCTGACGGTACTTACATCCATATCGATAACGGCAGTGCGCGTTTTGCCATGGGCGGTACAACGACCGCGCCGTATATCGAAGAGGCAAATGGTTTCGTGCGCAACTTTCGCCGCACGCCGCAAGGCATGCAGTTCGAATTTGCCGGCCACTATCAGCCGTTCGTCAAGGTAGCGAACGCGCAGCAGTGCAAGGTTCGCGTCAACGGTCAAAGCGTTGCTGTCCGACGCGATGGCGATTTCCTGCGCTTCGACACGTCGGCCGACGTCGGATCTATCTTGAACTACAAGCCGGTCGAGGTCGCCTGTGCTCGTTAATCGCCCTCGTATTGCGCCAACGTGGCTCGTGATGTTGCTCGCGGGCGTCGTGTTGATCACGCTATGGTTCATGCATCCGCGTGGCGGATTGCGCAACCGCTTGACATCCACCGATGCACCGAGCGATCTCAGCATCGCTTATCTTGAAGCGTGGCTGCGCGTGCAGCCCGGCAACACGGAGATTCTCTCGGTGCTCGGCACGCAATACGTGCGTCTCGGGCGCGATGAAGATGCGCGCCGCATTGCTGACCGCATGGCCGCCGCGCCTGGTGACGAGCTTCATCGCGCCGCACAGTTGCTGCGCCTGACCGTGGATACGCGCGAGACCTTCGCATTGCCCGCGAACGATCCGGGCCGCGAGGCCGCGCTGGTTCGCCTGCGCACGCAACTGACCAACGCGGCGGCGCTGTCGTGGTCGAATGCGGACCTGCAAATGCTGGCCGAAGCGGCTGCATCCGCGAATGCGCAACAGCTTGCGGGGCAGCTCTATGCGCGGCTTGCCGTGCAGGACCCGGCACGACAGACGCGCTGGAATCGCGAAGTGGTGCGCTTTGCCATGTATGGCGGCGACTATCGCGGCGCGGCGGAAGGCTGGTTCCGTTTGCAAGCGAAGGCACCCACGTTCGATGCGAAGCGTGATTGCTTCATCAACGGCATTCGCGCGCTGCAGTCGGGCAATCTGCTCGATGAAGCGCTTGGCGCCGCGAAGGAACATGGCGCGGCGTTCGCGCACGATCACGCGACGCTTGTCGTGCTGCTGAATCTGGCGCGCGCGGCGCATCGGCCGGACCTCGTGGATCGTTATGCAAAGGCGCTCGCGGGTTATGCGCAAGCGCAGCCAACGGATGAAGACGGCGCGCTACGGCTGGTCGCGTATCTTCGCGAGCGCGCATCACAGAAAGAATATGCGTACATGGATGGTTCGCAGCCGATGCATACGCACCGTCACGATGTGCATGTCGTTCGTGTTGCCACGCCTGCATCGGCTCCGAACGCCACGGACGATGTCCCGGGTCTCCTGTACCAATCGTTCCTCGAATCGAACGACTTGCAGAACGCACAGCGCGTCGCGAGCGAACAGGTCGAGAAGAATCCCGGCTCGGCGGTGTGGACGAAGCGGCTCGCTCAAGTATCCGAATGGAATCACGCGTCGCCGCTCGCGCTCAAGATGTGGCTCGCTTACGCGCAAGCCACGCACGACCCGGAAGGCTGGAAAAACGTCATGCGTCTGGCTCCGATGCTCAACGACGACCACGCGTATCTCGCCGCGTTGATCCAGGCATCGAATGCCGCACCCGCCGATCTCAAGCTGCTCGACTCGGTCGTCGCGGCATACGAACGTCTCGGCCGTCCGGACGATGCACTGGCGTTCCTGCGCACCCGTCAGCGCACGATATCGAACGAGGCCATCGTTTTGCGGCTTGGCCAACTCGCGGAACGCTCGGGCCACGACGATGAAGCGCTCGCCGCTTATCGCGCGCTGAACAAGCGCAATCCGGCGAACACGCAATACGCATTGCGCACCGCGAGCCTTTTGTATCGTCATGGCGACTACAAGGGTGCGCTCGATGCCTTGCTCGCTGCACGCCAAGGCGCCAGGAACGATGACATTCTGTTCTGGCGCAACGCGGCGCAACTGGCGCGTCTCCTGCAACGGGATGACATCGCCAACGACGCATACAAGCATCTGCTTGCAAGCGGCGAGGCCACGCCCGAAGACTTGAGCGCCATGACGTACTTCTACGACGCTTATCCAGTCGATGCCGCTCGCACCTCGGAGTTGCAGTATCGCCGCGATCGTTCGCCGCGCTCGCTGGAAAGCGCAGTCCACTATTACACCGATGCCGAGCAATACGGTCGCGCCGATGCATTGCTCAAAAGCCTGAGCCCGGAGCAACTCGCCGTTGCGTCGGAGTCGCCGTCGTTCCTGCGCATTCGCGCCGAATACTATCGACAGACGAACCGTCCGCTCGATGCGCTCGCCGATCTTCAACATGCCGTCACGCTGCCGGGTGCCGCGCTCGACTTGCGCGCGGCATTGCTCTGGACGCTCGTCGACTACGGCACGGATGCGCAATTGCACGACGCGCTCAAGCCATGGCGCGATACGCCCGCGCAAGAGCCCGCGTTGTGGGGCCCGCTCGCTGCTGCCTATATGCGCTTGAACAAGCCTGAAGCTGCGCTCAAGTACTTGCGTCTGCAAGCGGCGTCCGCATCGCGTGATCCGCTGTGGCAGTTGAGCTATGCCGAAGCGCAAGAGATGGCCGGACGCAGCGATCTCGCATGGTCCATTCGCCGCAATGTCTGGCGCCAGATGCAGGACGAGGAAGCGGCCGTTCGCGCGAACACGGCGGTGGGAAAGAACATCGTGCAGACGCGCCAATCGCAAGGCAGTGAAGTGCGTGAACAACTGCAAGGCCGGCGCGTGACGCTGGCATCGATATTCGAGAACGCGGATGTATCGAAGGCATTGCTCATCAACCTGCTCGCAACCGATGCCGGGCGCAACGACGACACCGCCGCACGCCGCACCTTGCTGGGCGATACGGCCGGTTTGCCTGCTGCGCAATTGAAGGCATCGAACGCGAGTGCATCTGCGAAAGAGTCACAACTGACGTCGTCCGTTGCACGCGATGTCGCGCTTGCCTGGGCCATGTCGCACGAAGCGAATCCGTTGGCGAAGCGCTGGCTCGCGCGTCAATACGCCGACGTGCTGGTTCAGCCTTCGGAGCAGTTGATCGCCGTTGCGCTTGCCGACAACGACAAGCCCGCGATGGAACGTCTTCTCGATGATCAGAAGGCGCGTTTGCCGATCTATGACCGTATCGATGCATCGATCGCGGTGGATCGTCCGGGCGATGCACAAAAGCTCGCGTTTCAAGGCCTCGAAGATGCGCCCTATGACGATGAACTTCATGGCCGCCTCGTGCAGACCTCACTGACGTGGCCGCAATTGCTCGATGCAAGCGTCACGAGTTATGTCGAACATCCGCTCGATTACATCGAGCAGACGCTTAGCGGCAGCCTCAAGATCGCGGACAAATACATGATCGGCGTAAAGGGCGTTCAACGCTTCCAGCATTCGACGGATTCATCGCAACTCACCGATGTCCCTTCGGTGGATCGCTCGTTGGAAGTCTTCGCGCGCCGCCAGACTTACGACACGGCGTTCATGGTCACCGTGGGCCGCCGCGAAGCGCTCGACAGTTTTTACAGCGTATCGGCGGGTGCCGAATGGGGCCGAAATTCCGCTTTGTCGCTCGCCGTGAAGGCGGGCTACAACCAGACCGCACGCGAGTCGCAAGTGTTGCAAGTGGGCGGTGTGAAGGACAACGTCGCAGGCACCGTGACGTATCGCGCGACAGAAAACCTCTATGCCACGGGCACGGTCGAAGCCGATCGCTTCTATAGCCAAGCGCGTAACTATCTCGGTAGCGGCGTGCTGTCGACGGGCGAGATCGGTTATCGCATTCGCACGAATTATCCGGACTACACGCTGCGCCTGATGGGCGCGCATGGCGGATACGGCGCAAGTGGCGCCGCCGATGGCCTGATCTCGCGCCTCATTCCGGTGACCGCCGGTCCGGTGAGTGCGGCGAGCTTCATTCCGCAAAGCTACTCGCAATACGGCCTGTTCTTCGGTTTCGGCAACGATCTGCTCGATCAATACACGCGCGCATGGCGGCCATTCTTCGATGCAGGCGTGCTGCACGACTCGAATCAGGGCTGGGGACCGTCCATCAGTCTTGGCCTCGCGGGCACCGTGTTCGGCGGCGATCATGCGGCGCTTTATTTCTCGCATCAGCGTGTGTCGCGTCTCGGTACGCCGGTCACGCAAATCGGTGCGCGCTATAGCTGGTTTTATTGAAACGATTCTGGATCCACGGAAGGGGAAGCAACATGCACGGTATCAAACGACTCGCGCGTTCAGGCGCATGGTGTGTGGCGGCAACCGCGCTCGCGCTTGCAATGAGCGCATGCGGAACGGTGCGTCAGACGGCCGGCCCGACGCTCACGCATGGCGACAAGGTGGCTGTCGTGTCCATCGCCAACTACACGGAAACGCCGGATGCGGGCAAGAGCGCCGAATCCATCGCGGCGAATACGCTGCGCGCAGGCGGTGTCGGTGATGTACGTATCGCTCCCGCCGATACCAACCGCAACGCGCTCTTCGATAACGCGCAACGCGGCGATGGCGACAAATCGCTCGAATGGGCACGCTCGCAAAACGCGCGCTATGTGCTGACGGGGGCGGTCGAGGAATGGCGCTACAAGACCGGCGTAGATGGCGAACCGGTAGTGGGCGTGACCTTCGAACTGATCGATGTCGCGAACGGCTCGGTCGTCTGGAGCGCAACGGGAACGCGTACGGGCTGGAGCCGCTCGGCATTGTCGAGTGTGGCGACCACTTTGATCGGCAATGCGCTGTCGCCGTTGCAAGCGCGCCAGTAAGTCGCCGATCAAGCTTGCCCGCCTGCCGCCGAGATACAGGATGCAGGCCGATACGAAATAAGCACGAGACAAGAAAAGGAAATGGCCGTGAATACCGCAGCCGTCGAAACCAACCCGGGCGCCGCCAAGCGCCACGCGCATCCGTTCGGCAATCTGGGCCGCGTGCGCCGCTTTCTCGCGCCCGCGGTGGCGCGGCCCTTCGCTATCGTCGAAAGCGTCGCGCTGATGCTCATCATGCTGTCTGTCGCGCGCTGGCTTCAGCATGACGATCCCTTACTCGTGCGCGGCGGCTTTCCGTGGCTATGGATGGTGCCGCTGCTCGTCGCGTTGCGCTACGGTACGCTGCTTGGCTTGCTGTCCAGCTCCATCATGTTCGGTGTGTGGGAGTTGTTCTATCCACCGGGCGGCACGTTTCCCGCGTTGTATTTCGCGGGCGGTCTTTGTCAGACGATCCTTGCCGGTCATTTCGGCGATACGTGGGGCAGCCGCGCGGAACGTGCATCGTCGCTGAACGATTATCTGAACGACCGCCTCGTTGCGTTGACCAACAGTCACTACTTGCTGCGTCTTTCGCATGAGCGGCTTGAGAAGGATCTGCTGTCGCGTCCGACGACGTTGCGCGATTCGATCACCGAGTTGCGGCGGCTTTCCGTCGCCGGCGACACGGCGAAGAACGATTCATCGATGCGCGGCGCGGATGGCCTGCTCGAGTTCATCGCGCAAGCATGTCAAATTGAAGTGGCCGCGCTTTTTCCGGTGCATCGCGGCAAACTGGGCATGGAGCCGATCGCCCAACTCGGCGATGCCTTCACGCTCAAGCTCGACGATGAACTCGTCATGCATGCGCTCGCCACGCAAAACGTCGCGCATCTGAAGAACGTCGATTCGACCGTGCCGGTCAGCGAGTATCTCGTCTGCGCGCCGCTGGTTTCCGCCGATGGCGAATTGCGTGCGTTGCTCGTCATCAAGCGCATGCCGTTCCTGTCGCTCAACTTCGACAATCTGCAACTCCTGCTGGTGCTGTTGGGTTACTACGCCGATGGCGTGGCGCACGCGTCCTTCGTGCAGCGCATCGTCGATCAGGTACCCGAATGCCCGCATGAATTCGCGCTCGATCTCGGCCGTCTGACGCGTCTGCAGAAGAAGGCGGGCGTGGCTTCCTCGCTGGTCGCGCTCGTGTTTCCGCGCGATGAAGAAGGCGATGAACTCTTCGAACACGTCATACGCCGCCGCCGTTCGCTCGACGTCATGTGGCCCCTGCAGACGCCGCGGCAATCCGTGCTGCTCAATCTCATGCCCGCAACGGATACGACCGGCATCGACGGCTATCTCGCGCGTATCGAAGCAAGTCTGAAAGCGCAGTTCAATACCGACCTCGAAGGCGCGCGCGTTGGCGTGCATACGCTGCATCTCGGAGGCGAGGAACCTGGCGCGGCGCTCAAGCGTCTTCTCAAGCGAAGTGGCCTCGATGTCTAAAGGGTCCTCACTCCTCCTCGGCGCGCTTGCGGCTATCGTCGCGGGAATCGTGCAATACCTTGCGATTGCGAGCCTGATGCAGGCGCCGGGCGCGTTCGATCCGCTCATGCGCTTCCTGGCTTGGCAGGCCGCAGCGGGTCTGGCCGAAGCCGTTGCGTTTCGCGCCTGGTTGCCACAAAACTATCGCGAGCCGCTCGCGTGGTCGTTGCTCTCGTTGTGGCTTGCGTGCACGTTCGTACCGCTCTTGGGTGGCGTCGTGGTGCTCGTGAGCTGCATCTGGGCAGCGCTCTTTCCCGCGCTCAAGGAAAGCGGCGAACTCGACGATGTCGCGCGTCCCAAGTTCGTCACGTATCTGGTGTCGCGCGTTCAGCATGGCGGCGGCGCGCGCTTGCAGGCACGTCTTGCGAACACGCAGGTGGCATCGACGGATCGACTGTCCGCGCTGGTTGCCATTCAGAGCATGCCGACCCGCACCACCGGCACCTTGCTGCGCGACTTGCTCGCCGATCCCCTGGAAGATATTCGCCTGATTGCATACGGCACGTTGGACCATGCCGAGAACGAGATCATGCAGAAAATCTTCAGAACGAGCAAAACGCTCGAAGCAACCGGGAAGCCGGCCGAGCGTCACGCGCTGAATCGTCTGCTTGCCGAACTCTACTTCGAGCTCGTGTACCAGAATCTCGTGCAAGGCGCGGTCTATAAGCACACGCTGCAGCAAGCCGACCGCTACGCGCAAGCCGCGCTTGAAACCGATTCATCGGATGCCGCACTGTGGCTCATTCGCGGACGTTTGGCGCTCGCAAGCGGCTTGCCCGATGAAGCGCATGAACACATTGGCTGCGCGCTCGAGCTCGGCTTTCCGCGCGAACGTCTCGTTCCCTGGCTTGCCGAAGCGGACTTTCTGCGCGGCGAATATTCACGCGTGGCGAACCTTCTGGCGACGCTCGGCAATGCCGCTTCGTTGCCCACGCTCAAACCGGTTGTGAAGTACTGGTCATGATGAAAGAACTCCCGATCCGCCGCGCCGCCAATGCCGATGTCTGCCTTCTCCTCGAAGGCACGTTCCCGTTCGTGCGCGGCGGCGTATCGAGCTGGGTCAACGAGATGATCCGCTCTTACCCCGACACACGCTTTGCGATCGTCTTCATAGGCAGCCAGAAGTCGGACTATGCGGGCGTCGCTTATGCATTGCCCGACAACGTCGTGCATATCGAAACGCATTACCTGTACGAGCCGACCACGGCGGATTTCAAGCCGCGCGCGGCCGCTGGCGACAGCGCCGCGTTCGTGCGCTCGCAGCAGTTGCACGACACCTTGCGCGACCCGCGTAACGGCCGCGATGCTGGCGCGTTGCTCGCCGACATGATCCCGATGATCGGCACGAGCGGCGCGCTCAACGAAGAGCAGTTCCTCACGAGCCGCGCGGCGTGGCATACCATCGTCGATCAATACGAGCAGTTCTGCACGGACCCGTCCTTCACCGATTACTTCTGGACCGTGCGTATCATGCACAAGCCGCTGTGGCAGCTTGCGCGCGTGGCGGAGCAGTTGTTGCCGGCCAAGGTTTATCACACGGTATCGACGGGATATAGCGGCTTTCTCGGCGCGTTGATGCACTACCGTACCGGACGGCCCTTGCTGATCTCCGAGCATGGCATCTATACGAAGGAACGCAAGATCGACTTGCTGCAAAGCCAGTGGATTCGCGACAACCGCGGTGTGTTCGAACGCGACATCTCGCGGGTGAGTTACTTCCGCGAACTGTGGGTGCGTTTCTTCGAAGCGATCGGTAAGCTTGCCTACGACGCCGCCGACGATATCGTCGCGCTCTACGAAGCGAATCGCCAGCGTCAGGTGATGGACGGTGCGCGTGCCGAGCGCACGCAGTGTATCCCCAACGGCATCGACGTCGATGCGCTCGGGCCGCTCGTCGCGCAACGCAAGCCGCGTTCGAATCGCGTGGTTGCGCTGATCGGACGCGTGGTGCCGATCAAGGACATCAAGACTTTCATTCGCGCGATCTTCATCGCGTCGCGCAGCATGCCGGACCTGGAAGGCTGGATCATCGGACCGGAAGAAGAAGATCCCGCTTATGCGCTCGAATGCCGCGCATTGGTGGAGAGTCTCGGCTTGAGCCGCAATCTCAGGTTTCTCGGCTTTCAGCGTATTGACGACATGCTGCCGCAAGTCGATGTCATCGCACTGACCTCGATCAGCGAAGCGCTGCCGCTCGTGGTGCTCGAAGGTTTCGCAGCGGGCGTGCCGGCCATCACGACGGATGTCGGGTCGTGCCGCCAATTGATCGAAGGCGTGGATGAGGAAGATCGCGCGCTCGGATCGGCGGGCGGCGTCGTGCAGCTTGCGGACCCGGCCGCGTTCGCGCAGGCCGTGCTGTCCTTGCTCGCGGATGAAACGCGCTGGCAAGCCGCACAACAAGCCGGTCTCGCACGCGTGCGCCGCTATTACACGAAGAAGCAGATGATCGACCGTTATCGCGCGCTGTATGACCGTCTGTCGGCACTGCCGGATCGCGCGCGCAGCGGCATGTCGGCCAGCGCCGCGCAATGCCCGATGCATCATCACAAACCGGCAGGCGCCGCGAAAGAGCCGCTTGCATCGCAGGAGTCACGCTGATGGCCGGCATTGGTTTCGAATTGCGCAAGATCATGCGCCGCGACACGCTCGCGGGCGTGGCGCGCGCGTATGCCTATGCAGGGTTGATCAGTTCAGGTCCGCTCATTCTGTCGATCTTCGGCATTTTGATCATCGGGCTCATCAGCCTGGCTTCAGTCATACCGAAGTTTGCGATCGTGCAGTTTCAGGTGTCGGTGACATATTTGATCGCGCTTAGTCTGATATTGACAGGACCGTTGCAACTCTCGTTCACGCGCTTCATTTCCGACCGCTTGTTCGAGAAGCGCGATGACCTCGTGCTGTCCAATTACAACGGCGTCGTGCTCGTGTCTTCGGCTCTTTCGAGCGTGGTTGCGGTCGTTGCGATGTTGCTGGGCTTTCGTGAAGAGCCGATCGTCTATCGCCTGTTGATGATTACCGGCTTCGTCGTGGTCGGCAATATCTGGATCGCGGTGATCTTTCTGTCGAGCGTGAAGCAGTATCGGCAGATTCTTTACGTGTTTGCCGTGGGTTATGCGTGCGTCGTTTGTCTTGCGCTCGCACTGAACGGCTATGGACTCATCGGTTTGCTGGGCGGCTTCGTGGCCGGCCATATCGTCTTGCTGGCGGGTTTGTCGGGCTTGATTTACCGTAACTATCGCAGCGAGCGCTTCGTGTCGTTCGAAGTGTTCGAAGGACGTTATGCCTATCCTAGTCTTGCGCTCGTCGGCTTGCTGTTCAATATCGGCGTGTGGCTCGACAAGTTCATGTTCTGGTATGCGCCGGGCACGGGTACGCGAGTCATTGGGCCGCTGAATGCATCGGTGATCTACGACATCCCCATTTTTATCGCTTACGTATGCGTGATGCCGGGCATGGCGACGTTCCTCGTGCGTATCGAAGCGGACTTCGTCGAATACTACGACGCGTTCTACGACGCCGTGCGCAGCGGCGCGACGCTGCGCCATATCAGCGAGATGCGCGACATGATGGTGGGCAGCGTGCGTGCCGGACTCTATGAAATCATCAAGGTGCAGACGGTGGTGCTGCTGCTGATCGTTGCGTTCGGTGAGCGCGTGCTGGGCTTGCTCGGCATCTCGCCCTTGTATATGCCGCTTTTGGTCGTCGATGTCGTGTCCGCGAGTCTGCAAGTGCTGCTGCTCGGCCTGCTCAACGTCTTCTTCTATCTCGATGGACGACGCACCGTCATGAAGCTCACCGGCGCGTTCGTCCTGTTGAATGGCCTTTTCACGGGCATTACGTTGCGGCTCGGACCGGATCTCTACGGCTATGGGTTCGCACTGGCGTTGCTCGTCGTCGTGGTGGCCGCCGTGAAGGTGCTCGACCGCAAGTTCCTGTCTCTCGAATACGAGACTTACATGCTGCGCGGCTGAGTGGCTTAACGACATGAACAGATTCGTCCGACGATCTGGCCTGCGCGCATTGCTGCATTTCGCGCGAATCGCCGCCTTCGGGGCGATGGTGACGGCCGCGCACGCGCAAACGCCATCGGTCGCGCTGTATTACGGCGCAAATCCGCCTGTCGAGGAACTCACCGGTTTCGATGTCGTCGTAGTCGAGCCCGATGCACATTTCGATCCGCAAGCTCATGCGGATACGCACACGGCGTGGTTTGCTTACGTGAGCATCGGCGAAGTGAATCCGCATCGCGCTTACTTCAAGGCAATTCCGTCTGCGTGGATGCCTGGCGTGAATCAGGCGTGGGCGTCGCATGTGGTGGATCAAACGGCGGCGCAATGGCCGGCGTTCGTCGTGAACAAGGTTATCGCACCGTTGTGGAAGAAGGGTTATCGCGGCTTCTTTCTCGATACGCTCGATTCGTATCAGCTGATCGCCACGACCGATGCCGCGCGTGCGGCACAGGAAGCGGGACTCGTGCGCGTCATTCGCGCCATCAAGGCGCGTTATCCGGAAGCGAAGCTGATCTTCAATCGCGGCTTTGAAGTACTGCCTCAAGTGCATGAATCAGCCTGGATGGTCGCGTTCGAATCGCTGTATCGCGGCTGGGATGCAGGCAAGCAACGCTATACGGAAGTACCGCAGGCCGACCGCGACTGGTTGCTGATGCAGGCCACGACCATACGCGATCGATACCATCTGCCGGTCCTTTCGATCGACTATTGCGCACCCGCCGATGCCGATTGCAAGGCCGCGACGGCCGCACGCATCGCGGCCGACGGCATCGTGCCCTTTGTCACCGACGGCGCGCTCGCCACGGTAGGTACAGGAGCGCCACCAGCGAATTGAACGCAACGAAGAACAACATCATCTGAGAGAGCAAAGCCATGTTTGGCATCGTCGGCGCCGTACCTAACGCAATATCGTTCCCTTATTGATCGAAGGGCTGCACGGATGTGGATAAGCCGCGGACTCTGGCAAAGTCGGTCACGGTGGAGTAAGGGGCCGTTGCGAACACTGAGCAGCAGCGTGTTCCTTGGCCTCACCCATTATCCCCACCCGCCACGGCCAGCACCGCACCCGTGATATACGCAGCCTCATCCGAGGCAAGAAAGAGAATCGGCGCTATCTGCTCGTCGAGCGTGCCGTAACGCTTGAGGAAGGTCGACTCGGTGACCTGCTTGACCGCCTCGCCCATCCATGCTTTCTCTTGCTCGCTATCGCCTGAGGCGTTACGAGGCACTCGTCGCGGAGGTGCCTCTGTCCCGCCGGGCGCAGCCGCAACGACGCGGATGTTGTACGCGCCATACTCCATCGCAAGCGATTGAGTCATCGCGTTCACGCCACCCTTCGCCGCGGAGTACGGTACGCGCCGAATCCCGCGAGTCGCATTCGATGAAATGTTGACGATGGTGCCGCAATCCTGCGCGAGCATGTACGGAAGCACGGCATGACACGCGTAAAGCGTTGGCATAAGCGAACGCCGAATCTCCGCATCGATATGCGCGGGCTCGAACTCCGCGAAAGGGCGCATGCGAATGGCGCCGCCCACGCCGTTGATGAGAATGTCGATCCGACCGAACCTGTCCTTTGCAAAAGCCATCGTCGATGCCGCACCGTCGTAGGTTTCGAGATCGGCGACAAACGCAGCCGCATCATCGCTTTGTGCTTCAGCGGCGACTTCCGCCACGAAGTCCGCTCGATCGACGAATAGAACCTTCGCTCCTTCCGCGATCGCACGAAGCGCAACGCCCCGCCCGATCCCTTGCGCCGCGCCTGTGACCACCATGACTTTGCCGACGAATCGGTTGGTGTTCATGCGGTCTCCGGCGCGGCGTTAGGGGTGAACTTCTCGTAGTGGAAGCTATTCGGCTTCACGCCGGTATCGTCGAAGTACTTGCGCACGGCATCGACCATTGGAGGAGGACCGCAGAGATAGACATCGACGTCACCGTCATTCAATGACTCTGCCGACATGTGCTGCGTGACCCAGCCTTTGCGTGGATGATCCGATTCGGCGTCGGCCACGACGGTGCTGTAAGTGAAGTGCGGGAGCTTCATGGCATACGCAGCTATTGCATCGGTTTGCACGAGGTCGAGGTCTCGCGTCACACCGTAGATGAGATGAACCCTCTGCTGCGCGTTTGTCCGGTATAAGACTTCCAGCATCGACAAGAAGGGCGCTAAACCAGTGCCACCCGCAAGAAAGAGCAACGGCCGCTCGACGGGGCGCAGATAGAAGCTACCCAGCGGCCCGGTCAATTGGGTCTTGTCGCCCGGCTGCGCGGATTCGAGCCAGGTACTCATCACGCCGCCTGGAATTTTTTTGATCAGGAAGCTGACCTTGCTTGCACCAGGCGCGGAAGAGAACGAATAGGAGCGATGCTGCCCGCTGCCCGGCACATCGATATTGACGTATTGACCGGCGAGGAACACAGGCGCGGCAGCTTCGACATCGAATTCGAGCACGACGGCTGCGTCGTTATGCGGTTCGACCTTCGCGACGGTCACGGCGAATTTGCTTTGCTCGGTCTTGCACACTACTGACGATGCCGGCACTGCAATCACGCAGTCGCTTTGCGGCACCATCTGGCACGTGAGGACAAGGCCGGTTTCCTTTTCGTCGTCGCTTAGCGCGTCTTCGATATAGTCGTCGCCGAGGTCGTACGCGCCGCTTTCCGCGCGGCATTTGCAGGTGCCGCATACACCGTCGGAGCAATCCATCGGCAAGTTGATCCGGGCTCGAAATGCGGCATCGAGGACCTTCTCGCCCGCCTTGCATTCGACAAAGCGAGTCACGCCGTCTTCGAAGTTCAATGCGATGTTGTAGCTAGACATGTTGTCTCCTGCTTCGTGTCTCGTTCCCATCAAGCGCTTCAGACGTGATAGACGTCGAGTACCTGGCGGATATAGTCGTTCTTCAACGCAATCTTCTTGCTGGCAATCAAGAGACGGTCATCCACCTTGCGGAAGGTAACGAAAATGGTGCCGAAGAAATAGTCGGTCATCTTGTAGCGATGGCTCTGCGTAGTGAAGTTGTAGCGCACGTCCACTTCATTCGCGCGTTCGGCCAGCAGCTCGACGTTCGTCACGTTGTGGCTGGTGCGCGGTTCCGGCATCGACGCACCGCTGCGCTCGGTCTTGATGCGGAACACTCGATCTTCCAGGCCGCTGCGGTCGGCGTAGTACATCAAGGAGATTTGACTGTGCGGGTCGTCGGTGAGCTTGTCATCGTCGTTCCAGGCGGGCATCCAGTACTCGACGTCTTCGGTGTAGCAAGCGAGCCACTCGTCCCACTGACGGTCATCCAGAAAGCGCGCCTCTTGATAGAGCGCGGCACAGACCTTTTGATAGTCGATGCTCATACCGTCGCCTCCGTCTGTTCCTTGCGCAGAGCTTCGCGCATGACGTGCATCCAGTACTCGTGTTGCACCACGAAGAGCCCTTCGTCTTCGCTGCGCTCGCCCGAGATAAGGGGCTTCAGTCCCATGCCTTTTGCATTTGCATCGGGTCCGTGCACCCATAGCGGCGCGCCGCGCGACATGTCGTTCCACATCGATGTCGTGCTCGCATAGCCCGCCTGACACGCGCGAAATTCTTCGAGGTCGTCGCTCGTGCCCATGCCCGAGACGTTGAAGAAGTCTTCGTATTGACGAATGCGGATGGCACGGCTTTCCGCGCTTTCGCCTTTGGGTGCGAAGCAGAAGATGTTCACTTCGGTCTTGTCGACGCTGATCGGGCGGATCACGCGAATCTGCGTGCTGAACTGGTCCATCAAGAACACGTTCGGATACACACAAAGATTGCGTGTCTGATTGACAATGTACTTCGCCTTTTCGTCGCCCACGCGTGCTGCGATCTCTTCGCGATGTTGATACACCGGACGCACTTCCGGATTCATCGTGTTGGTCCAAAGCAGGATATGTCCATGCTCGAAGCCATATACGCCAGCGACGGACTTGCTCCAGCCGTTGGCATCGACGGCCTTCGTGCCTTCGACCTTGCGACGGCCCATGGTTGCAGCGTAGTTCCAGTGCACGGTGCTGACGTGATAGCCGTCGCAGCCGTTTTCCATCTGCATCTTCCAGTTGCCGTCGTAGATGTACGAGGAATTGCCGCGCAACACTTCGAGACCTTCAGGCGCCTGCGAGACGATCTGATCGATGATGACCTTGGTCTCGCCGAGATAGTCTTCGAGCGGCATGACGTCTTCGCTCAGGCTGCCGAAAAGGAAGCCACGGTAGTTCTGAAAGCGCGCAACCTTCTTCAAGTCGTGCGAGCCTTGCTTATTGAACTGCACCGGGTACTCGGTCGTCTTCTCGTCCTTGACCTTCAATAGCTTGCCTGCGTTGGAAAACGTCCAGCCGTGGAACGGGCACGTGAAGCTGCCCTTGTTGCCGTGCTTGCGACGGCAGAGCATCGCACCCTTGTGTGCGCAGGCGTTGATGACGGCGTGCAATTCGCCGACCTTGTCACGCGTGATGACGATCGGCTGACGGCCGATCCACGTGGTGTAGTAGTCGTTGTTGTCTGGAATCTGGCTCTCGTGCGCGAGATACACCCAATTACTCTCGAAGATGTGCTTCATCTCGAGCTCATACAAATCGGCGTTCGTGAAAATATCGCGGCGGCAGCGGAACACACCGCTTTCCTTGTCATCCTGAACGGCGTTGTTCAGCAAGTCGTCCAGTTGTCGCGCTTTATCGATGGTTGCGGGCATGACTCGTCTCCCTATGCAGGCTTCGTGCGAAGCGCTTGCATCGGTTCAAAGAATTTGCGAAAGAGGTTTGGCCGCGTAACAGCGGCGGCCGCGTGGGCGGTTAAGCCGCGACAG
Source organism: Caballeronia sp. GAWG2-1 (assembly GCF_023631405.1). NCBI lineage: Bacteria > Pseudomonadati > Pseudomonadota > Betaproteobacteria > Burkholderiales > Burkholderiaceae > Caballeronia > Caballeronia sp. GAWG2-1. The sequence continues at coordinate 193,035 of NZ_JALQDD010000029.1, read as the reverse complement.
ATACGCGAGGGCGATTGACCAACTGGTTGTCCTTACCCTGAACCAGCGGAGTCAACTCGATGTTGAATTCGATTTCCTTGTACGCGTCGGACTTGAGTCCCAGCGCAGCACCGCCCGTCTTCCCGATCACGCGCGGCACGAGTTCTTCGCGAGTCGCATAGGCAAAATCATCCCAGACGAGCGGGTCGCCTTCGATGTTGATTTGCGTCGTGAGCTTGCGAGTCTTGTCGCTAGTCACGAAGAAATGCACGTGCGCCGGACGATTGCCATGGCGCGCGATGAGGTCGAGCAGTTGCTGAGTCGCGCCGTGCGGCGGGCAGCCGTAACCCACGGGCATGAGCGTGCGGAATTCGTATTTGCCATCGGCACCCGTCTTTACCGCGCCACGAAGATTGAAGGCGTCTTGCGCGCCCGTCGGGTCGAAGTGCGAATAGAAGCCCTTCGAGTTTGCGTGCCAGCATTCCACGACCGCATTCGGTACGGGCTTGCCATCCGGGCTCGTCACCGTGCCGCGGATGATGAGCGGACCCGCGTCTTCGTCCGCGTTGATGTCGATTCTGGAGACACCATCACGCACCGGAGCGCCGGCAACGTACAACGGACCTTCAATGGTGCGCGGCGTGCCGCCGTGGATATCTGCTTCACGGTCTTCCGCATCCATGCGGATGTCGAGATACTTCTCGATACCGAGACCAGCGGCCAAGAGTGCAGCCTCGCCATCTTGTCCGAGCTTGTTGAAGTAGGTCACGCCGGCCCAGATCTCGTCGGGTGTCATGTCGAGGTCGTCGATGGCCTTGAAGAGGTCACCCAGCAAGCGATGAGTGATCTGCTTGGCGCGTGCGTTACCGTCCTTGCTTCCGAGATTCGCAGCGGCCTTCAAGAGGTCCTGCGCTTCCTTTGAATCGAACACTTTGACGCTCATTTGTCTGCTCCTGAATCTCTTGTTCGGTGGGGGTTAACCCTCGTTTTTCCCCAGTCCGTATAATGTTTGGAAGGTATGATCGGCGGCGAAAACAGAGTGTGATTGCAGAATAATGAGCCGCTAGAGCGCCGTCCAACACTGATTTGGTATCGGGCTATACCAAGGAGGTATAGAAATGGAATTGCGACACTTGCGCTATTTCGTGGCCGTGGCGGAAGAGCGGAACTTCACGCGCGCCGCGCAGCGGCTCAACATCGCGCAGCCGCCACTGAGCCGTCAGATTCAGCAGCTCGAAGAGACGCTGGGCGTTCAACTGCTCGAGCGCAACTCGCGGCCGCTCAAGCTAACAGAGACGGGCAAGTTCTTTTATTCGCATGCCGCGCAGCTGATTGCGCAGACGTCCGAACTCGAATCGATGACAAGGCGCGTTGGCAATATCGAACGCAGCTTGTCCGTTGGTTTCGTAGGCTCGACGCTATACGGCATGCTGCCCAAGATCATCCGCCGCTTTCGCGACGAAAATCCTACCGTCGAGTTGAGCCTGCATGAGATGTCGACGATGGACCAGCTTCGCGCGCTCAAGGACGGTCATATCGACGTGGGGTTCGGTCGAATCCGCAATGAAGACGCGAATATTCGCCGGGTCATTCTGCGGGAAGAAAAAATGATCGTGGCGCTTCCGCAGGGGCATGCGCTCTCGGTTCTCAAGCCGGTGCTCGCGCTGCGTGACTTGCTCAACGAAACGTTGATCGTCTATCCGAAGGCGCCTCGCCCGAGTTACGCGGACCAGGTGCTTGCCGCTTTCAAGGACCGGGCGCTCGAACCCCGGCGAATTTACGAAGTGCGCGAGCTGCAGATAGCGCTTGGTCTCGTGGCGGCGGGTGAAGGCATCTCGATCGTGCCGAGCAGTGTGTATGGCCTCAAGCGTGATGATGTGAGTTACAAGGACCTGGACGACCCCACGCTGGTTTCGCCCATCATCATGAGCATGCGAGCGCTAGACGAATCGCGCGACATACGCGAGATGCTCGAATTGATTTATCGGCTCTACGATGAGGAACACGTGCCTTACGCGCCCCGCACCGACCGGGGGCGCTAAGTTTCGATACCTGGCGAGTATGGCATTAGACGTCGAAGGTCTTGGACAAGGTGTTATTCGCCGTTCGATACTTCGTTCAACCCATCCACTTCGCCAATCCAGGTATGAACCCTCACATCGAATCCGTCGAGGCGATTCTGGTCGATTTACCGACCATTCGCGCGCATCAGCTTTCCATGGCGACGATGCAGCAACAAACCATGGTCATCATCCGCCTGCGTTCGAGCGATGGCATCGAGGGCATCGGCGAAGCCACGACTATCGGTGGCTTGTCTTACGGCGAGGAAAGTCCCGAGGGTATCAAGCTGACCATCGATACTTACCTGGCTCCGGCGCTCGTCGGACAGGACGCGAACAATATCAACGCGGTCATGCTCAAGCTGAACAAGGTCGCGCGTGGCAACCGCTTCGCCAAGTCGGGGATCGAGACGGCGCTGCTGGATGCGCAAGGCAAACGCCTTGGCGTGCCGGTGTCCACGTTGCTCGGTGGCGCGGTTCGCAAGACGCTGCCGGTGCTGTGGACGCTTGCCAGCGGCGACACGAATCGCGATATCGAAGAAGCCGAGATGCTGCTCGCCGAACGCCGCCACAATGTGTTCAAGCTGAAGATCGGCCGCCGCGGCGTTCGCGATGACGTCGCCCATGTCTCGAAGATAAAGTCGGCTTTGGGTGACCGGGCCAAGGTAACGGTAGACGTCAATCAGGCATGGAGCGAAGTCGATGCCACGCTCGGCATTGCAGCGCTGGAAGCGGCGGGCGTCGATCTCGTCGAGCAACCGACGCCGCGTGAGCATCGCGGCGCGCTTGCCCGGCTCGCCGCGCGATTCAACGTGCCCATCATGGCCGATGAAAGCGTGACCGGTCCCGAAGATGCCCTCGAACTCGTGCGCGACGCATGCGCCGATGTATTCGCGCTGAAGATCGCGAAGTCCGGCGGCATCTTCGGCATGATGCGCACGGCTGCGATTGCCGATGCAGCGGGCGTGCTGCTTTACGGCGGGACGATGCTAGAAGGGAGTATCGGTTCCGTTGCTTCCGCACATGGCTTTAGCGCGCTTCCGCAACTCGCTTGGGGTACGGAGCTCTTTGGGCCGTTATTGCTCAAGGACGACATAGTGACCGCTCGTCCGCGGTATCGCGACTTCGATCTGCATATGCCGGCAGGTCCGGGGCTGGGGCTGCAAATCGACGAGGAAAAGCTGGCGTTTTATCGTCGCGACAAGAAGGCCTGAAGGTTCATTGCCGGATGAGACATGACGCTTGTTTTCGCTTTGCGGAATCAGCGTCGCCGCTTAGGAGGAAATATGCTGTATCTCGTAAGAATGGCCGTGCATCTGCCGCACGACATGCCGCAAGCGCAAGCTGAAGACATCAAGGCTCGCGAGAAGGCGTATTCGCAGCAATTGCAGCGTGAAGGAAAGTGGCAGCAGTTGCATCGCGTGGTTGGTGAGTACGCGAATTTCAGCGTCTTCGACGTGGACTCGCATGACGAGCTTCATACGATCTTGTCCGCGTTGCCTTTGTTTCCGTTCATGACGATGCAGGTGACTGCGCTGGCGCATCATCCTTCTTCTATTCGCTAGCCGCGACTCACGCGATTAGTGATCTTTAGCCCCCTGACGCAAGCGCCTAAGCTGCGTGAACGCGTAGATTGCATAATCCTGAGCCGCGGCCGCCGGGTCCCAGTTGATTGCGCGGCCGATGTCGGGCCACGCTGCTCCGCCTTCCAGCATGCACTCGATAGTCGAAATGTGGCCTTGCGTGACGAGGCCAATTCGCACTTGCGAGTTCTCAGAGAGGTATTTGTTGGTCGTAGGCATGGCTCTGGCTGCTTTTCTAACGGTTGCTTCAATGGCATTACGTTGTCGGGACGTCACGGCTCCGCGTGCATCCTCGGACGCCTGGGCCATGCTTCTCGTGTACCAAAGTAACGTCACAGGGCTGCGGTTTCTATTCGCTACACCACACATCGGCGCGGCCGTCGAAAGGCTACTTACGGGAATGGCGACGGGCGTTTGAAGTCGCACGCTCCGACGCAATGTCTCGACTCATCTTCCGACAAAGAAGGACGTTTGCGCGATGTGCGGTAAGCTAGAGGGCTTTGGGAGACACTTTATGACGCGTTACGTACAGGAAGAGCTCACCGACTTTTGGGGACGCCTGACACCTTACCTCGCGTTGCTCGAATCATCGCAAGAGGGCGATGCGGAACCCGTCAAGGGTCCGATTGGACGCGTAACTGTCGATACGCACGACCGCCAGGCCTTTGCGCTTCACACCACGGATGCAGTGCAGGCCGACGATGCCTCGGACACGCCGACAGGCCAAAGCGCAACGTACACGCGCACCAAGTCGATGGGCGGTGAGTGGGGACCGTGGCAGCACGAAACCTACGTTTAAAGCTTTAATTGAACGATGACACATTGCCAGTGGTTCCTGATCTCACCAGGGCCGCCGGCTTTCAACGGTGCTTCATGCCTTCGAGGAAACCGTAGCGATGGTTGCCTGCATCACCGCTATCAACTTCGGCGCCGATTGAGCATCGCCAATAGCGAACACCTCGCCGGTACAAACAGTCAGAAGCCTGCCCGCGTTGACGACCTTGCCCACGGCTAGAAACGACGTTCCTATTGCGGGCCGCAGAAAATTCACCTTGAATTCCGCCGTCACCACGTCGTGCCCTTCCGGTGCCTTGGTTAAAGCGGCATAGCCACAAGCATTGTCCACGATGCTCGTAATCACACCGGCATGAGCGAAGCCTTGCTGCTGCGATAAAGCCGCTGAAAAGGGCAGACTGATTCGGACTTCGCCTTCGGATACCGACGTCAATGTGGCGCCAAGCGTTTTCATCAAGCCTTGAGCAAAGAAGCTCGATGAAATTCTCGATTCGATATCGTTCATGTCGCGCGTTATGGATAGGCCGGGGATGCCTTTAGTCTAACGGCACTTAGGCTCGTGCGCCTCAAGGCTTATGGCAACTGAAGATGGCGTCGAACAACTCGAATTTTCCTTCGGTCGTCGGAAGCACGCGAGTTGCGTGAGTAATGGCGTTATCGAGCGATGCATGATCGAGCGCCTGTATCACGAGCAGCCCGCAAAAAGCGCCTTCCTGACTACGCCGCATCGACTTTTCTCGTGTGGCAATGGACGTTCCGTCGGTTTGAACCGTCATCGCTTGAACGGTGACGACCCAATCGAGCCGCGCCAAAGCGTCGATCAGTTCTTGCCCTGTCGAACCGGTCAACTCGTCCGGCATGATGTCTTCAAAGCGTGCGATGGCGATATGACTTCCATATCCGCCGACATGACCCCCCTTCAGCACCACTGAACCCCCGCCACGCCGGAAGCGCATCAGGTTCGGCATGATTCGTCGCGTCCATTCGCTCGGGTCGTTGAGACGCGAAAGATAGCCGGTACTCGACATCACGTTCGCAGTGTCGAGCTCGTAGAGCATGAGGTATTCCGAAGGCTTGCTTGCGCGACGCTTGAATACGCGGCCCGAACGAAATCCCGGCACGCCTACCCGCTCGAAGACATGTTCACGCGTGAGCCAGTGCAAGTAATCGGTTTCGTTGTGTGCTTCGATCGTGCTCCAAATGGCGAGCAAACCTGTGTGTCGATCGGTCATGTGCTTTCTCGCGGTATCGATTGAATGGTGGATGGAGGCGTGATTCCACGCGTCTCAGTAAGTAGCCTGATGCGCGCTCGGATTCTGTTTGCCGATGACGTCGTCGGTGGAATCGAGCCGATTCATGTCGATGCCTTTCGTCTCCGGTCCGATCGCGATCATGCAAAAGGACAGCGCATTCAACGACGCCACGAGTGCGACCAATGTCCACGGCGAGCCGTGACTGAGATTCAAAAGCCACGTGGCGACAACCGGAATCGGGCCGCCTGCGAAGAGGCTTGCGCCGGTGAACGCGAGTGCCGATGCCGAGTATCGGACGTTCGTCGGAAAGGCTTCCGCAAACGCGACCGGCTGAATGCCCGTCTGAACCTGAACGAAGCCCATGAAGAGGCCCATGGCGATGGCCATCGTCGCAAAGTTCTTCGTGGCGAGCAGCGGGAAGTAGAACATCATGATGACGAACGTCGCTGCGGATGCGATGAGCAACGCGCGCTTTCGGCCGATGCGGTCGCTCAACAATCCGCCGAGAATGGAACCGGCGATTGCGCATGCGTTGCCGATCATTAGCAGCGTGAACCCAGTCTGCTTCGGCACGCCGAGCGAGTTCGTTAGATAACCGAGCGTGAACACGACCGCAAGATAGAACAGTGCCGTGGGGCCGCAGAAGAAGAGCATCATGCGAATGATGGTCTTGTAGTGAAGACGAAACGCGTCCTTGAGCGGGCTGCTTACGTTGGCTACCGCAGACTGCTTCATCTGCACGAATGCGGGCGTTTCCGACACGCGCAGACGAATGTAGATGCCGACGATCACGAGCAGGAAACTCATGACGAAGGGAATGCGCCAGCCGTAACTCGTGAAGGCATCGGCGCTCATTGTCGCGGATAGAATCAACAGAACGGCATTGGCGAGGATCTGACTCAGCGGCGCACACATGCCGATCAAGCCGGAGTATTTTCCGCGCCGGTCCGCGGGCGCGTGTTCGAGCGCCATCAGTTGTCCGCCGGTGGATTCGCCACCGAGCGCGAATCCCTGGATGATGCGCAAGACGACGAGCAGAATGGGCGCGAGCATGCCGATCTGCAGGTAAGTCGGAAGCAAGCCCATCAACACGGAGGTGATGCCCATCACCGAGACCGTGCCGAGCATGAGGTTGCGCCGTCCGATTTTGTCGCCGAAATGGCCGCAAATGATGGCGCCAAGCGGCCGCGCCGCGAGACCCACGCTGAAGGTCGCGAGCGACGCCAGCAGCGCGGAGTTTGGCTCCATGCTCGGGAAGAAGAGTTTGGGAAGCACCGTGGCCGCGACCGAACCGTAAAGCGTGAAGTCGAACCATTCGAGCGCCGTTCCGAGCGTGGCGGCGCTTACCGCGCGATTCGCCATGGAGCGTTGCGAGCCGTCCGCGTTTTCCATTCCCATTTGTGTCTCCTCCTGATGTGTCAGAATCGATCTTCGGGTTATATATTTAGTTATACGATTTAATGAGGACGCGTTTTCAACGCTTTGTTTCGCCGCGCATCAACTAGCGATGCTGACCGCGAAGTTAGGGCCTTTCATCGCCTGACGAAGCATGGGCGACACTCCGCTTGCTTCAGACAGCTCTTTCGACGTCGACATCAATGACGGCACGAGCTCTTTCATCTTTGCGTCGGTCAATCGCGACATGGGTCCCGCGATGATGAGAATTGCGCGAACCTCGCCGTTCTCGGCATGCACGGTTGTCGCCATCGAGCTCATCGCAGGCAAGAACATGTCGTGCGTGGTTGCGTAACCGTTGGCGCGGGCGGCATCGATATGCGGAATCAGTGCCTTGAACGTCGTGGGCGCGTTCGGGCCGAAATCCGACGGCACGCCGAATCCCTGTTTCGATACGAGCCGCATGACTTCTTCGTCGCTCTTGCCCGCGAGCCAAATCATTCCCGCCGCGCTGCAGGACAACGTAACGGGGCGTCCCATCTCCGGGTCGTAGCGAATGCCTTGCCGCGCGCCTTGCGCCTTCGCGACATAGATCAGTTGTTCGCCATCGACGATTGCAAGCCGCACCAATTCTCCCGATGTCGATGCGAGACGCTCCAGAATGGGCTGCGCAATATCGACGACGCCGCCCGCGCTCAAGAAACGCAGTCCAAGCGACGGCATCTTCATGGTCAGCGTGAATTCCCCGCGCCGTTCGTCTTTGCGAACGTAGTCCTGCTCCATGAGGTCGGCGAGCAAGCGGTGCGTCGCGGTAATGGGCAGGTCGAGACTCGTCGACAACTCGGAGAGCGTCTTGCCCTCTGGCGAGTTGGCAAGCTCTTCCAGCACACGAAGAATGCGTTCAGCGACGGCGCTCATGGTCGGGGCATCGGACGGTTGTTGTTCGTCGACTCGGGGTATGCGTGCCATTCTAGTGAAAAGTCTTTGCAAATTGCAAACTCTTTTCACTTTTATGTTTTGGATGTTTTTGGGGCCCGGGGTGTTCACCTATCCCGAGTCGACGGAAGACGGGTGAAGTAAGCCTTCAACGCTTCGACCGCTGCGCGAACCTTCGCAGGCTCGGTGCTCTTCTTCGGCGATACCAACGTCACCGGTAGCACAGGAAGCCGCCAGTCTGGAAGCACATGAACGAGCGTCCGACGCTTGATCGAGCTTTGCGCGTCGATATATGCCAAACGCGCAATGCCTAAACCTTGTTCGCAGATCTGTTGAACCGTGGGTTGTGTAGTGCTTGCAATGCGCACTGGCGCGCGCACCGTCTCTTTCACGCGCTTGTCTCCTTGCAAATCGAGGACGAGCGAAGGTGCGTCATCGTCGGGCGTGCTGGCGTTCTGGCCGGATTCGTCCAGTTCGCGTTCCAGCGATATCCAATGATGCGTCGTCAGTTCTTGCGGACTTTGCGGCGTGCCGTGACGCTGCAAGTACGCCGGCGAGGCGCAGAGAATCGTTTCGAGTTCGCAGAGTGGACGGCCGACCCAACCGGAATCCGCGAGCTTGCCAACGCGAATGGCGATATCGACGCGCGCATCGATGAGATCGACCATCTCGTCGCTGACCAAAAGGCGCAGTCGCAACTTTGGCCACGTGGAAAGGACCGGAGCCAGCGCGGGCGCGATATACGACCCGAAGCCAATCGGCGCGGCGACGCGCAATTCGCCGGTTGGCGCGTCCCGTGCCTGAGCGAGCGATTCGGACGCTGCTTTCCACGCCTCGATCAACCTCAGGCAATGGGCGTAACAGCGCTCGCCGTCCTCGGTCAGCGTCAATTTGCGCGTCGACCGATGAAGCAAGGTCACACCGGATTCCCGTTCAAGCGCCTTGATTGCCTGACTCACCGCCGATGCACTCATCCCTAGACGCGCAGCGGCAGCGCTCATGGAACCGTGGGAGACGGTCTCCGCAAAGATCACGAACGGCCGAAGATCATTCATTTTGAAGTGTGACTTAAATTTGATTGTCGTTTTCGGCGGATTATAAATCGCTGCTTGAGAAGCTAGCATCCTCGTATCGCTATTTTTTTAGAGGATGTCACGTGAAAGTCGCTCTCATTGGTTCGACCGGTTTTGTTGGAACGCATCTCAAGAAAGAACTTCTTCAACGAGGCCACGAGGTCACGGTATTGCTTCGCAACGCCGCAAGCGCGGCGTCGTCCGAGCGTCTCAAAGTCGTTGTCGGCGACGCGTATTCGTGGGAGTCGGTGGCGAACGCCGTGCGCGGTCACGATGCCGTGGTGTCCGCGTTCAACCCCGGATGGAACGACCCCGAGCTGTTCGAGAACTTCACTCGCGGCAATTCGGCAATCGTTCGCGGCGTCGAGGCAAGCGGCGTTCGGCGCTATGTGGTCATTGGCGGCGCCGCGAGCCTGTTCGTCGCGCCTGGCGTGCAACTCATCGATACCGACGAGTTCAGTTCGCATGTGCCGGCGAACATCATTCCGGGCGCAACCGCCGCCCGCGACGCGCTCAATGCAATTCGCGGCAACACGGTCCTGGATTGGACTTTCGTAAGCCCGCCCGCTTTTCTCGAAGAAGGTGAGCGCACGGGTTCTTATCGACTTGGCTCGGAAAACCTTTTAATGGATGGCGACAAGCCGGCCGGCATCTCCGTCGCCGATTTAGCGGTCGCAGTGGTCGATGAACTGGAGAATCCAAAACACGTCAGAACCAGATTCACGGTTGCGCGCGAACTTTGAGCATTCGAAGCCGCTGCGAGATTCCATGCGTGGACGTAAGACGCAAAACGGACGAGCAGACTCGTTTCGAGTCCATGGCTTGCGCGAGAAGTCTTATAATGCTTCTACTCCACGCATCGATGGCGATACGGCTCATCGAACAAATACTACGCACATGGCTTATCAAAACCCTGAAATTACCCGCCTCGTCGCGCAGCAGCAAGCGCTGGAGCGGCAGTTGAACGAAGCTAAAGAACAAGAGACGCAGCTCGTACTGAAGGAAATCGTTCAGAAGATGCGTCAGTACGGTATTTCGCTTAACGAATTGTTTGGCCCGAAGTCGGGCGCCCAGCGCGCCGACGCCCCGGCGAAATATCGCGACCCGGTGAGCGGCGCGACCTGGAGCGGCCGCGGCCGTGCGCCGCAATGGATTGCCGGGAAAGACCGCGACGAGTTTCTCGTCGACAAGGGCGAAAATGTCCGCGCGATGGTTCAAGCCGCGCTATTCCCCGAAAAGCATTAAGTCGAAAGAAAGCTCGCCCGCGCCCGCTTCGAACCACGGGCGCAGCGATCTATTTTCCTATGCGTAGGCGTTAAATCGCCATGCCGCCCGACACTTCAATACGCTGAGCGTTGATCCACCGATTATCTTCGGAGAGCAGCGACGCGATCATCGGGCCAATGTCGTCGGGTAATCCGGCACGGCCCAGCGCCGTCATGTCGGCAATGCGCTTATTCAGCTCGGCATTATCCCGCACTATTCCGCCGCTGAAATCCGTCTGAATTGCACCGGGCGCGACCACGTTCACTGCGATCCGGCGCGGCGCGAGTTCCTTCGCCATGTATTTCGTCAATATTTCGACCGCGCCCTTAAGCGAGCCGTAAGCGCCGCTTTCCGGTACGATGATTCGCGTCAGCCCGGAAGACAAGTTGACGATCTTCCCGCCGTCGCGAATAAGCGGCAGCAGCTTCTGCGTCAAAAAGAACACGCCTTTGAAGTGCACGTTATATAGGCCATCCAATTCTTCCTCGGTCGTTTTCTCGATGCTGTTGTGATGTGACGTACCCGCATTGTTGATGAGGAAATCGAAGCGTTCTGCTTTCCATTCGGCTAGCGTTTCGCGGACCTTGCCGATAAAGCTATCGAAGGCGCCGACATTTCCAGTGTCTAGCCGAAGCGCCACTGCTTTTCGACCGAGATCGGACACGGAGCGGACGACGTTTTCAGCTTCCTCGCGATTCCGGTGATAAGTAAAGATAATATCGACGCCTCGCTTGGCGAGATTCAGCACTGTGTTTCGGCCTAAGCCCCGGCTGCCGCCGGTGACAATCGCAATCTTTTCTGCGGACATGTTTGCTCTCCTGTGACAGGAGACAGAATAGCCAACCGAGCCTCGAAAGATAACGTGCTCGAGTCTGCACAGGGTGTACTGAAAGAGCGAACAATGGGACCCAACCTCAAGGAACTGGAAGCATTCGTGGCCGTCGTCGAAGCGGGCGGTTTTCGCGATGCCGCGCGCGCCATCGGCAGCAGCCCTTCCGGCGTAAGCGAAGCGGTGCGCCGTCTCGAAGCCCGCACCGGCGTGCGTTTGCTTCATCGCACGACACGCAGCGTCACGACGACCGAAGCGGGTGCGCGTCTCTTGGCTCGACTCAAGCCCGCGCTCGATGGCCTCGACGCAGCGCTGGACGTGGTGAACGGCTTTCGGGACAAGCCAGCTGGCAAGTTGAAGCTGAATGTGCCGGTGGTCGCGGCCAAACTCATCCTGCCGCGCCTGGTGCCGGCGTTTCTCGCGGCTTACCCGGATATCGAACTGGAGGTGATTGCCGACGACGGCTTCATCGACCTGATGGCGGAAGGATGCGACGCAGGCATCCGCTACGGCGAACGTCTGGAGCAGGACATGATCGCCGTTCCTATCGGTCCGCGCGAGCAACGAATGGCGCTCGGTGCGTCACCCGCGTATCTGGAGCGTCGCGGTCGTCCTCAGCATCCGAGCGAACTCTTGCAGCATGCGTGTGTGCGCTATCGCTTCGCGAGCGGCGCGATGACCACATGGGAATTCGAGCGCGACGGCGGGCACATTCGCGTCGAGCCGAGCGGCCCGCTCATCGTTCGAGCGGGCGCCGCAACCGATCTTGGAATAGATGCCGCGCTGGCGGGTTGCGGCATCGTGCAACTCTTCGACGACTGGATGAAGCCGTTCTTCGAGAACGGCTCGCTCGAGCCTGTGCTCGAACCTTGGTGGCAGCGGTTTCCGGGGCCGTTTCTGTACTATTCCGGTCACCGCTACGTGCCGACGCCGCTGCGTGCGTTTCTGGATTTCATCCGCTCGGCGTCGTTCTGAAGCGCGACGCGAACAGCACTTCCAACGCTCAAACCAGCCCCGTCATGTAATACACCGCGATCACGAAGAACACCGCGAGCGTCTTGATGACCGTCACCGCAAAGATGTCGCGATACGACTCCCGATGCGTCAGACCCGTCACCGCGAGCAGCGTGATGACGGCGCCGTTGTGCGGCAAGGTGTCCATGCCGCCGCTTGCCATGGCCACGACGCGGTGCAGAACTTCCAGCGGAATATGTGCGGCTTCGGCGCCCTTGATGAAGGTATCGGACATGGCGGCCAGCGCGATACTCATGCCACCCGACGCCGACCCCGTGATGCCCGCGAGCGAACTCACCGATACCGCCGCATTGACGAGCGGATTCGGAATGCTCTTCAGCGCATCGGAGACGACGAGAAAGCCCGGCAACGCGGCGATCACGCCACCGAAGCCATATTCCGACGCCGTGTTCATCGCCGCGAGCAAAGCGCCCGCGACGGCTACGCGCGTGCCCGTGGCGAAGCGATCTTTCACGCGCGAGAAAGCCGTCAGCAACACGAGCACGATGCCGAGCAGCAGCGCGCCTTCGACTGCCCAGATCGCGACGACCGTCTTGACGGCCGTGGTCACGGGCGCATGCACGCCGGGCAGCACTTCCGGCGCGATGGTGTAGCTCGCGCCGTACCACGTTGGAATCCACTTCGTGAGCGCGAAGTTGGCGACGCCCACGAGAATCAGCGGCGCAATCGCCAGCGCCGGATTCGGCAGATTGGTCGACTCGACGCGCTCGGGCTCGTTCACGAGCGAGGTGCCGTAGCCTTCGCCCGTGGCCATCGCGCGGCGGCGGCGCCATTCGAGAAACGTCAGTCCCACCACGATGATGAACACCGAGCCGATCACGCCGAGCCACGGCGCGGCCCAGCCAGTCGTCTTGAAGAACGTCGTCGGGATGATGTTTTGAATCTGCGGCGTGCCCGGCAGCGAATCCATCGTGAACGAGAACGCGCCGAGTGCAATCGCGCCCGGCATGAGGCGCTTGGGAATATTGCTCTGCCTGTACATCTCCGCCGCGAACGGATACACGGCGAACACGACCACGAACAGTGATACGCCGCCGTACGTGAGCAGCGCGCACACCGCGACGATCACCGCATTGACGCGCGACTTGCCGATATAGCGAATCGCGGCGGCAACGATCGACTCCGAGAATCCCGACAGTTCGATGACCTTGCCGAACACCGCGCCAAGCAGGAACACCGGGAAGTACAACTTGACGAAGCCAACCATCTTCTCCATGAAGATGCCCGAAAACACGGGCGCGACGGCTGCCGGGTCGGTCAGCAGAACAGCCGCGAGAGCGGCGATCGGCGCGAAAAGAATGACGCTGTAACCGCGATAAGCGGCCAGCATCAGGAACGCCAGGGCGGCGAGCACGATGATGAACGACATGGAGTCTCCATTGATGTTTTGTTATCACGGGTCTCTCTTGAAGACCCTCGACGCGACTGATCGCGCGCCGCGCGGGCAAATGCAGCTTCCGTGCCATCCGCGTAGTCACCGGGCTTTACGCTCGTTTGACCATGCATGAAGGCCGCAAATGCATTCGGAATGTCTCTGTGCCGAGACAAACTCCCGCGCGTCACGGTCGGGCACGCGCCTCGAAGCCTAGCAGATTGCCCCAATGCAGGCAGTCTCCCGTTTGAGATATCCTGTCTCGATAAAGAGATATCGGAGACAAAAGCAGCATGCTCAACGACTGGATCAACGTTCCCCTGGACTATAGCGACGTCATGCGCCGCGCGATGGAATCGCTTTTCAAGACCTTCGAAAATTTGAGCGAAGGCACCTTCATCGTCGACGCGGACGCCCGCGTCGTCTGGATCAACAAACGCTACGCGGCGCGCTTCGGTTTCCCCGATCCCACCGACGTGATCGGCCTCGATTGCGAAGCGGTCATTCCCAATAGCCTGATGCGCGAAGTCGTCGCGACCGGCAAGCCGATTCTGCTCGACGTGCTGGAGACCGACCGCGAACCGCTCGTCGTCACGCGTTTGCCGCTGAAGGACGAGCGGGGCGCGACCGTTGGCGCCATCGGCTTCGCGCTCTTCGACGAGATGAAAGCGCTCACGCCGCTTTTCGCGCATTACTCGCGCGTGCAGCAGGAACTCATCGCGACGCGCCAGTCGCTCGCGCAGGCGCGGCGCGCCAAGTACACCTTCGCGAGCTTCGTCGGCACGAGTGCGGTGAGTCTCGAAGTGAAGCGGCAAGCACGGCGCGCGGCGCTCGTCGATTCGCCGGTCTTGCTGCTCGGCGAAACCGGCACCGGCAAGGAGCTGCTTGCACACGCGATCCACGGTGCCTCGACACGCGCCGCGAAGCCGCTCGTCACCGTCAACGTGGCCGCGATTCCCGATACCTTGCTCGAAGTCGAGTTCTTCGGCGCGGCACCTGGCGCGTACACCGGCGTGGAGCGCAAGGGACGCGTCGGCAAATTCGAACTCGCCGATGGCGGCACGCTGTTCCTCGATGAAATCGGCGACATGCCGCTGCCGTTGCAGGGCAAGCTCTTGCGCGTGCTGCAGGACAAGGAATTCGAGCCGCTCGGGTCGAACCGCATCGTGCGGGCGGATGTTCGCATCATCGCCGCGACTTCCGCCGATCTGCCCGCGCTTGTCGCGGCGGGGCGCTTTCGCGCGGACCTGTTTTATCGCCTGAACGTGCTGACCATTCACGCGCCGCCCTTGCGCGAGCGTCCGGGCGATATCGAAGCGCTCGCCTATGCCATTCTCGAAGACCTGTCGGGCGAGGCGCGCACGGGCCGCATCCGCCAGTTCGTGCTGCATGAAAACGCGCTGCGGCTGCTAGCCGGTTACGCCTGGCCGGGCAACGTGCGCGAGCTTCGCAACACGCTCGAACGCGCACTCATGCTTTCCGATAGCGAACATATCGATGCCCGCGCGCTCGCAGGCTTCATCGATTCGACACCGGCCGCGCCCGCGCCGCCAATCGAAAGCGCGTCCATGCCCTATGCCGCCGCGATGACCGACTTCGAACGGCGCTTTCTGTCCGACGCCCTGCGCGCGAACAATGGTCGCGTGGCGGAAACGGCGGAACGCATCGGTATCGGGCGGGCGACGCTTTACAAGAAGATCGCCGCGTTGGGCATCGACGTATAGGACATGTAAAGGCATGTGAGATTGTGTCAAACGTGAGCGCGCGCACATTTGCGGCAATCGTCGCGAAAGGCCGGCGTGGCATACTCGCGAAGGCATCGACATCGAAAATAACGACTGAAAACAAGGGGTAAGGGATGAAACTCGGCACTGCGATCGGCTTTTCCGTGATGCTCGCCGCGAGTGCATGGGCACTCGCCGGATGCAGCAGCGCGCCGCCTCTTTTCTCAGCCGATGGCCGTCCCACTCAGCTCGTGCAATGCCCGGCCTACGGCGGCTGGCGTCTTTGCACCGACAACGCGAAGGTCGCCTGCCCCGGCGGCTACGACGTGCTCGAACAATCCAGCGCCGACAACCAGAACGGCTTGTTGATCGCCTGCAAGGCAAACTAGCTGGAACCCGTCGCGCGCTTCCTCATCGAAGCGTGATGCCGCATGCGGCGTCTTTCTCTGTTCTTCGAAGGAGCACCGATGTCCAACGCCGGTTTCGATTCCGCGCGCCTTGCCGAAATGCGCGCCGCCATGCAACGCTTCGTCGATTCCGGTGAGGTCGCGGGCATCGTCACGCTCACCTGGCGGCGCGGCGAGATTGCACAAGTGGATGCGCTCGGCTGGCGCGACACCGGCACGCGCACCCCGATGACGCGCGACACGCTGTTTCGCATTGCGTCGATGACTAAGCCGGTGACGAGCGTCGCCGCGCTCATGCTGGTCGAGGAAGGCCGTCTTGCGCTCGAAGCGCCGGTGGCGAAGTGGTTGCCCGAACTGGCGAACGCGCAGGTGATGCTCGACCCCGAAGGCCCGCTCTCGCAGACCGAGCCGGCGCGCACGCAAATCACGCTGCTCGACTTGCTCACCCATCGCGCGGGCTTCGCATATCACTTCACCGCGACGGGCGAACTCGCCGCCGCGTACGAGAGCGTATTCAACGGCTTCGACGCGATGGTCGATCCCGCAAGTTGGCTGGAACACGTCGCCAGAATTCCGTTGATGTTTCATCCCGGCGAGCGCTGGCAGTACGGCGTGTCCACGGATGTACTCGGCGCGCTGGTGCAACGCGTGTCCGGCATGTCGCTCGGCGAGTTCTTCCGCACGCGCATCTTCGAGCCGCTTGGCATGCACGACACGGCTTTTGCCGTGACGCCCGAACAGGCGACGCGGCTTGCGACGTCCTATGTCGTCGATTCCCCGGGCGCGCAACTAGTGGTGGAGGATCATCCTTCGTCGAGCCGTTGGATCGACGCCGCGCGTTATCAAAGCGGTGGCGGCGGGCTCGTGTCCACCGCCGACGACTATCTGCGTTTCGCGCGTGTGTTGCTTGGACGCGGCCGTCTGCAAGGCGATGCTAAAGAGCGCGCAGCAGGTCCGCGGCTTCTGTCGCACAAGTCCGTCGACTTGATGCGCTCTAACTTTCTTACGCCTGCGCAGCGCGAGATCCCGGCGTTCGGCTATCCATTGTGGCGCGCGCAGGGTTTCGGCCTCGGGCTTTCGGTTGTCGACAATCCGGCGTTTCAATTGCCCGCGGGATATCGTTCGACGGGTTCGTTCAGTTGGCCGGGCGCGCTCGGAACAAGCTGGTTTGCCGATCCCGTCGAGGACATGATCGGCATCATGCTCATTCAGCGGCGTGCGCTCGAACCGTTCCCGCTCGCGCGCGAGTACGAGCGGCTCGTGTATGCGGCTATCGACGACTGACCGTTGTCAGCTTTGCTGCGTCTCCCGCAGCATCGTCACGTCGTAGCCGAGTGCGCGCGTGCGTTCGATCAGCGAGCGCCGCATATCGGGCGATGGCCGCGCGTCGCGCGTGAGAATCCACAGATAGCGGCCGGTCGGTTCGCCGACGATGGACCAGCTGTAGTCGTCGGCGTGATCGAGAATCCAATAGTCGCCGACATAGAACGGCCCGAAAAACGACACCTTCAGCTTCGTTCCGTTCGATCCCGGAACGATCTTCGCGCGTCCTTCCGATGTTTTATATGGCCCGCTCAAGCCGCCTTCGTGGCATGCGTTGATGACCGAGACGAGCCCGTCTTCGCGACGCGCATAGTTCGCGGTCACGCCCTCGCAGCCGCGTTCGAAGCGGTTTTCGTAGCGGGCGAACTCATGCCAGTGGCCGAGGTATCGATCGAGATCGACAGCCTTCGAAGGCTCGGGCACGTTCTCGTTGCCGCTCTTGCGTGCGCCGTTCGAGGCGCATGCCGCAAGCGCCGCAACGCCGCCAAGCGTGATGAGCGCAGCGGCGCCGTAGATCCATGGACTTCTGATTTTCATGTTGCGGGTCTGCTTTTGATTGCGAAGACCTAGCATTGAGCAAACTTCATTCCGATGTTCTTGTGCTCCCGGAAAGCCTCACCTTTCGAGCGTCGGAGGAGGCTTTTGCATGTCTTCCGAGGTTGCAGCATAGAATGCAACTCCTTGTCCCATATCGTTTTTCGTTCGTCGAAATCTAAACCGAGGTCGATTCGACTAGTCGTTTTGACGCGCTCCTGTATTCGCTCACCTCAGGCAAACGGCTGTACGGACGGAGCGCATCAGCGGTCTTCCAGGGTCGAATTGGCGTGCTGGTTGGCACTTTTCGACGTCAAGATGAAAACGTTACAGAACAACGGCTTGTCGACAGAACTTAGAGCACATTAAAACGTTTCGCGGTACGGATAAACTTTGAAGCGTGAGCTTGGGCGGATCTCGCGGCTCACCATCACACCGCTCCCGAAATGCCTCACCTTTTTGACAGCGGGTATTCTCTCGGCTCTTTTCTGTTGAAGCCTTGTCATGCCATCGCCGGATCATCTGCATTTCGCTTTCTCTTCGCTGTCTTCGCTTCTCACGCCGCTTTTCACCATCATCCTGCCGGTCTTCGGACTCATCTTCGCGGGCTACGCGTGCCGCAAGCTCAACAAGCTCGGTCCCGCCGCCGCATCGGAACTGAACCGCTTCGTCGTCTATCTCGCGTTGCCCGCGTTGCTCTTCGACACGATGTCCAGGACGCCGTGGAGCATGCTCGATCAACCGGCGTTCATCGCGGTGTTCGGCATCGGGTCAGCCGTGGTGTTCGTGCTAACGCTTATCGCGCGGCTCGTGCGTGCGCGTCCGCTCGCCGATGCCAGCATCGACGGACTCAACGCTGCTTATGCGAATACCGGTTTCGTCGGCTTGCCGCTTTGTTTGCTGGCGTTCGGCAAGGAAAGTCTCGCGCCCGCCGTCATCGCAACGATCATCACTGTGTGCGTGCTGTTCGCGGTGGCGATCGTGCTGATCGAACTCGGCTTGCAAAGCGAAAAGCACATCTTCTGGACGCTATGGCGCGTGGCGAAGTCGCTTGGCAAGAACCCTCTTTTGATCGCGCCGCTTGCGGGCACGTTGCTGAGCGGTTCGGGCGCGCACGTGCCGGATGGCGCCGAAGCATTTCTAAAGCTGCTGGGCGGCGCGGCGAGTCCTTGTGCGCTGGTTGCGCTCGGACTCTTTCTCGGCGCGAAAGGCGAGGCGCGCAGTCTTCGAACGACGGGCGCACTCGTCACGCTCAAATTGATCGCGCAGCCCTTGCTGACTTACTGGCTGGCGTTTCATGTCTTCAGCATGCCGCCGCTATGGTCGAAGACCGCCGTGATTTTGAGCGCGCTGCCAACCGGCACCGGTCCGTTCATGCTCGCGGAGTTTTATCGACGCGATGGCGGCGTCACTTCGAGCGCCATTCTGTTTTCCACGGTGCTTTCGCTCGTCACCGTGACGCTCTGTCTGACTGTGCTGCTTTGAACCGGCTTCGCCCGCATTCGACCCGTCGCTCGCCCGCGATAAAAAATGCCCGGCGCGCGGGCGTCGGGCAAAGCCACCTTCTGTTCGATGGTGGAGGAGGGCCGGTTTGTTCTGCCTGTCCTTAATTACTGTGCGCTGCTATCGCTGCGAGTGTTGGCTCGCACTTGCGCATGACGTTCCTGATACGGCCGCAGTTGCGGATAGCTCAATGCGTTGACCGCTTCGAGATCGCCCGCGCGACGGGCGCTCGCCAGTTCCGCTTTCACTTCCGCACGCGATTTTGCGCCGTAAGCCGATTGAGCGAAGGCCGGAGCCGTTGCAAAAAGCGCCGAGATGAGCAGGCCGCCGATAAGTGTGCTTTTCATGGAGAACTCCTGGATTCGCTTGCGTCCGGTTGACGCTTGAGAAAAGTCTAGGAGTTTTCCTATTGGACAAAAATACCCATTGAGCCAACACATTGTTGTTGGGAATGGTTGAATGCCGGCGCACGAATCGCAGGTTGGCGGGTGTCACCAAGCGCGATTCTTACCATGCTGGTAAGAATAAATTGAGTTTTGTGGGCTTTTTATGCGGATGCTTCATAGATAGAGTCACGGCATCGATCGAACACGGTCGGCCAAACACTCATTCTGGAGATGTCAAATGAAGCGCATTCTTTCTGCTGTCCTCGCGTCGCTGGCCCTTTTTTCGGCAGTCGGCGCAGCGCAAGCCGCCGATTCGGATCCGACATCGTGCCAAGGTCCCGCATCGCAATGCGGCGTGTTTTTCGGCCACTGATCCGCCGAGGCGCAGCGGTTCGAACGCACTGAAATCATGCTCTTATCGCGGGAATGTTTCGTCAAAGTAACATTTTCGAACCATCTTTTCGGCAAACACCGAGTTATCCACAGTTTCTGTGGATAACAGTGGGGATAATCAGCCACAAACCTCGCAACAATGCGGGGGGAACTGGGTTGCTCAAATCATCGCAAAAATAGGCAGTCTGTTTGGTTCGTGACGGCGGTCAGACGGCTCGCCTATGATGTTGACTCGAAGCCGCGTCGTGTTTTCGCGCGCGGATTTGTTGGCATCCTTCATGGAGCAAACCTCATGGCCTACAAGATTGCGGTGGTCGTCGGAAGTCTGCGACGGGAGTCGTTCAACCGGCGGCTTGCGCACGCAGTCGAATCGCTCGCACCGGAAGATTTCTCGTTCGAGCATCTCGATATCGCCAGCCTGCCGTTGTACAGCCAGGACTACGACAGCGACTATCCCGAAGTCGCGGTGAAATTCAAGCAGAAGATCTCGGAAGCAGACGCGCTCCTTTTCGTCACGCCGGAATACAACCGCTCGATTCCGGGCGTGCTCAAGAATGCGATCGATTGGGGTTCGCGGCCGTGGGGCCAAAGCGCCTGGGGCGGCAAGCCGGGCGCGGTGATCGGCACCTCGGTGGGCGCGATCGGTACGGCTATCGCGCAGTCGCATCTGCGTGGCGTGTGCGCGTATCTCGACATTGCAATGCTCGGTCAGCCCGAGATGTACATCAAGCACGATGACTCGCGTATCGATGCGAACGGCGCAATCGTCAGTGACGACACGCGCAAGTATCTGCAAACCTTCGTCGATAAATACGTCGCGTGGGTCAAGAAAATCGCCGGATAAGAAGGCGTGTTCCAAAACGAATCGGCCCGCGCGTGCGGGCCGATTCGTCATTGCCTAAGCGTCCTGCAATTAAACGTGATGATGTCCCGTCACGCGATCCCAACCATGACGCACGGCAGCCTTGAAGCGCTCCCAGGTTCCGTCTTCCGGATGGCGCGTCTCCCACTCACGGCGCATCTCATATTCCATCTGATCGTCCCATGCGCGGCTGCGGAAGCGGTCGTCGTTGCCGAGCGTGGCGCCGTACCGATACGCGCCTTGATAATCCTCGTACGGCTCGCCGGTTGCAGCGTAGCGGGTGTCGTAGTCGGCGCGGAAGTCTTCCTCATATTCCATGTACTCGTTCGGCACAGCAGCCGTTCCAGCCGGTGAACCCATCGCGCCCATCGATTGCGACTGGCTTTGACTCAGCGTGCCGCTTCGAATCTGCGCGGGTTCATCGAGCGGGCTCAGCGGTTCGACCGGACGCCAGTCGGCGGCGTTATCGGTGCGTACGCCGGGCAGCGGATCGCCCATGTTGCCCGAACGCAGCGGATCGCGACCGGCAAGAGCGTCGCGCTCCGAAAGCGATTCGCCCGAGAGTTCGTCACGGGCGGCAAGCGGGTCGGCCGGCGTGCCGGTCAGCGGGTCGCGGGCAGCGAGCGGGTCCATGCCAGTGGTGGCGAGCGGATCGCGGCCAGTGACGGGATCGCGTCCCGAAAGCGGATCGGCGGCGGTGCGCGTCTCGACTTGCGTGTACTGCGTCGTCTCGTGACGCGTCGTGCCGGCATGCGGCATCAGCGAATCGTCTGCCGGGTCGCTCACGAAGTCGCGTGCACCCAGTGCGGCGGCATCGCGGCGCGTCAACGGGTCGCCGAGCGGATCGGCAAGCGGGTCGAGCAGCGGATCGGCGGCGGCGCCTGTGGCCGGGCTTGCTGCGTCGGTGCGCGGATAAGCGCGGGCGCGCATTGCGTCCATGCGCGCATCGTTCACCGGCTCGCGGCCCGGCACTGCACTGCCGCGTCCGAGTCCCAGTTCGTCGAGTATCGAATGATCGCGGTCATCCACGCCGGCTTGCGGCATCGCGGTGCCGTGTTCGAGCGTGGACCAGCTTGCGGCGCGCTCATCGATATCGATCGCGCCTTGATCCGCAAGCGTCGCGCGGGCGACATCGGCTTGCTCTTCGCTCGGGGTATCGACGGCTACGAGCACTGCGCCACGACGCACGGCTTCCGAATAATGCGCGACTTCTGGCGGCTGATCGCGCCCGCCGAAAAGCATGCTGAAGAAGCGCTCGATGTTCGCCAGCACGCCTGGTTCGGCGTGCGTTTGGGCATCGGGCATGACGGACGGCTCGGCGGCATCGTCGCGTTTTGGATTCGCTTGCAACTCGATATCAGCGCGCGGGAAGCCCGCTGTAACGAGGGCCGAGCGTGCGTCCTCGGCCTGCGCGTAGGTGTCGAAAACTCCGATGACGGTGTGTCGCATATACGCCTCCTGCGGATGGGCGGAACTTCGAAATCGGCAACGTTGCGAAGTTGCCGTGCATGTTTGCCCATCACGCAACGAGCGTGCCGGATGCGCCGTGGCGCGTCTGGCAAGGCTCGCAGCGATGGATCACGCAAGGCGCTTTTACAAAACTGGTACAAAAAGCAGATCAGCGGCCGATTGCCCGAGCTTCGTTGAGACGTTCGCGAATCTCGTGCAGCAAGGCGTCGAGCAGCGCGATATCGAATGGTTTAGACAGCACGCGCGCATCGACGTGACGGGCGCGGTCCAGTTCTTCCGCATAACCCGTGACGAGAATCACGGGGATGCGCGGCTCGAAGCGTTGCAGCATTTCCGCGAGGTCGATGCCGCTTATCTTGCCCGGCATGTGGATGTCGGAGAGCACCACATCGAAGGGAAATTCGGACGCTTCGCGCGCGCCTTCGAGCACGGTGACGGCGGTATCGGCGTTGAATACATAGCTCACGTGATGACCCATCATGGCGAGCAGCGCCTCCGTGCCGGCGGCCACTTCCTCGTTGTCCTCGACGAGTAACACGCGCAAGCCTTCGGTCTCCTTGACCACGGCGGGTTCGTCTTTTACCGCCGCGTTGGCCTCGGCCTCAGCGGCCGCGCGCGGCAGATAAAGACGCACCGCCGTGCCCGCGCCGATTGCGCTGTCGATGGTCGCGAGTCCGCCCGCGCGCTCGCAAAACGCAAACACCTGCGGCAAGCCGAGACCGGTGCCCATGCCTTTCGGCTTGGTCGTGAAAAGCGGCTCGAATGCGCGGCCCAATACTTCGGAACTCATGCCGAAGCCCGTGTCTTCCAGCGTGACCTGAACGAAATCGCCGGTGATCGGAAAGCCGTCTTCGTGACGGAAGCGCACGTTGTCGGCGCGCACGGTGAACGTGCCGCCGCTTGGCATCGCGTCGCGCGCGTTGACCGCGACGTTGATGAGCGCAAGCTCCAGCTCGGCGGGGTCGACGCGCACGGGCCAGACATCCGCGGTCACTTCGACGTGGAGCGCGACCTTCGCGCCAAGCGACGCGCGCAGCAGTTCGCGCCCCGCCGGCACCCATTTGCCGATGGCAATGGTTTCGCTGCGCAATGGCTGCTTGCGCGCCACGCCGAGCAATTGCCGCGTGAGCGACTGTCCGCTCTTGAGCGCGCGTTCCATCGCGGAGAGTTCACGTTCAAGACCGGGCGCGCCGCGCCGTCGCGCGATCTGCACGTTGGTCGAGACGATCATCAGCAGATTGTTGAAGTCGTGCGCCACGCTGCCAACGAGATTGCCGAGCGCTTCCATCTTGCGCGCCTGCCGGTAGGCAGATTCGATCGAGCGCCGCATCGACGCTTCGGCTTGCCAGCGTTCCCACGCTTCTTCCTCGATGGCGAGACGCCGCAGCGATTGTCCGATGACGCCCCACAGCACGATGCAAGGCGCGAAAATCGACAACGCGAGCACGCTCAAATGCCGATACCACTCGGCCCATAACGTGGAGATCGGATAGCCGCTCGACACATAGACCGGATAGCCGCCGACCCTGCGGAACGCGACGATCTTCAGCTCGTTGTCGAGCCCGGACATCATCTCCACGACGCCGCTGCGTCGTCCCGCGCGATATGCCTCGCGCAAGGGCGAACTGGCCGCGAGCGCCATGCGGTCGGGCGGCCGTTGCGGATACCACGCGAGCACTTCGCCATCGCTGCGTGCAAGGCCGAGCGAAACAGTCGGACTGTCGCCGAGGAGTTCGCGATAGAACGCGTTGAAATAAGCAGGACGCAGCGCAATCGACACGATGCCGTTGAACTTGCCCTTGTCGGTGCGTCGCACGACCGCCGTGTTGAAGACCTGTTCGCCCGCCACGCGCCCGAGCATCACGCGCGAAATCTGTTCGATGCTGCGGTCGTCGCGCATGCCACCGAAGTCCTCGCGCGTCGCGACGGACACATCGGGCGTCGGCCAGGTGCGGCTCGTCACGAGCAGCTTGCCGTCGGCGCCGAACACAGAAACGGCAGCGACTTGCTGATAGTTGTTGCTCATCATCTTGAGACGGTCGTGGATGAGACGACTGTCGCGGCGGATCGGTTCGTCGTCGAGTCCATCGAGCAGATCGACGATACGTTCGTTCAGCGTGACGTTGAGATCGAAGACCTTGAGCGCGTGCTCTTCGGCGACGCGTGCATTGCGGGCGACGGTTTCGGCGGCGAGCGCCTCGCGGTCGTGATAGTCGGTGTATGCGGTGACTGCCACGTAAATGCAGGGCAGCAGAATGGCGGCGACGAGCAACGCATAAAGCGTCAGGCGCTGTGCGGCGAAGTTGCGCTCGGGAACCACGGGGAATGGCGGTTCATCCTGCCTCTGTTCGGCGGCAGGATCGGCGTCGGACTCCTCACGTTGCAGCGTCATATTTGGCAGCGAAGTGGAAAACTTTACGCGCGCGCGTGTCGTTCGAAGCGTTGAACGCTTCGTTCACAGTGTTCCAAAGCACTTGAACGGATAGGGCTGTGGAGTAACCGGTTCGGGCAAGCACGAAGAATGCCGATTTGGGTTTAGAACGTGCGTGCGCGCAGGACTAGCGACATTACCAGAGAGGAGGGTATGCAGGTAAATACGATGCCGCCGCATGCAAGCGCTCGCGTCACACGTGCAAGTAACGCCGCTGAAAGCCACGCCGCTGAAAGCCACGCCGGTCAAGGCGCAGGCTCGATCGCCAAAGAATTGTTATACTCTTTGCCGCTTCCGGCGTACTTGCCACCGGCCCGCCGGCACTCATCGACTCGATCCACTCAGCGCCAAGCCGTTCCGCGCGCACCCGGAATCGTCGAGGCTGGCGTCATCCAACAATTCGCCCTCGGGGCGCGATAGCGAAAGAACTCGCGGAGTCCGTCTTGGCCGTTTCCCACACCATCGCTGACGAATCTGCTCCCGATGCCGCGAAGGCGTCATCCGGCAGCTCGTTTTATCTCGCGATGCGCATCCTGCCCGCCGACCAGCGGGACGCGATGTATCAGATCTACGCTTTTTGCCGCGCGGTCGACGATATCGCCGACGAAGGCAACTTGCCGCGCCGCGAACGCGCAATCGCGCTCGACCGCTGGCGCGAAGACATCGACGCGTGCTATGCCGGCGCGCCGCGAAAAACGCTCGAACCGCTCACGCGTCACATCCAGGCTTTCCAGCTTTCCCGCGACGACTTCCACGCTGTCATCGACGGCATGGCCATGGACGCCGCATGCGACATCGTCGCGCCCGACGAAGCCACGCTCGACCTCTATTGCGACCGCGTGGCAAGCGCGGTGGGCCGGCTATCGGTGAGAATCTTCGGGATGCATGAGGACGCCGGGCGACGGCTTGCACACCATCTTGGCCGCGCGCTGCAGCTGACGAACATCCTGCGCGATATCGACGAAGACGCGGGCATCGGCCGCGTCTACCTGCCGCGCGAACTGCTCGCGCGCGAAGGCATCTCGACGAGCGACGCGGCGAGTATCGTCGCCGATGCGCGCCTGCCGCGCGTGTGCGCCGTCATCGCCGAGCGCGCCAAAGGGCATTACGCGCAGTCGGACACGATCATGGCCGCTTCGCCGCGCCACGAAGTGCGCGCGCCGCGCATCATGTCGGCGGCGTATCACGCCGTGCTCGACGCCAATCTGAAACGCGGCTTCGACCTGCCGCGCGCGCGCGGGCGCACGCCGCGTGCGCGGCTGCTGTGGATCGTCGCGCGCCATCTTCTCTGATGTCACGGCTGGTACACGTCGTCGGCGCGGGCCTAGCGGGCCTTGCCGCAGCAGTTCAGGCGCAACGGCGCGGCGCGCGCGTCGTGCTTCACGAGGCGGCGGCGCATGCGGGCGGACGCTGCCGTTCCTATTTCGACGTGAGACTCGGCGCGACCATCGACAACGGCAATCATCTGCTGCTGTCCGGCAACCATGCGGCGTTGGGCTTTTTGCGTGCGATCGGTTCCGCCGATACGCTCATCGGCCCGAGCCAGCCCGACTACCCTTTCTTCGATTTTGCCAATGGCGCGGCGTGGACCATTCGCATGTCACCGGGACGCCTGCCGCGCTGGATTTTCGACGCCAACGCCCGCACGCCAGACACGCAGCCCGCCGACTACTTCGCGCTGCTGCCGCTCTTCTTTGCGAAGCCGGGCCGCACCGTCGGGGAATCGATGCGCGCCAAGGGCCCCGTGTGGGACGCGCTCGTGCGCCCGCTCTTGCACGCCATGCTCAACACCGAGCCCGCCGAAGCCAGCGCGGCGCTTGCCGCCAATCTGTTGCGCGAGACGGTCGCGGCGGGCGGACAGGCATGCCGGCCGCTCATCGCGCGTAACGGGCTTGCGCATGCTTTCGTCGAACCCGCGCTGCGGCTTTTGCAGTACGGCGGCGCGGACATCCGGCTGGGCGCGCGCGCGGCAGGTATCGCCTTTTCGGGCACGGATTCGCAGGAACGGGTAAGCTCCATCGCTTTCGAAGATCGCGCCGAGCCGGTCGTGCTCGCACCGGGCGATGGTCTCGTGCTTGCCACGCCGTCCGAAACCGCGCGCCGCCTCGTGCCGGATCTCGTCGCGCCGGACGAGTTTCGCGCCATCGTCACCGTGCATTTCGCGGTCGATGCGCCGTCCGATCTCGGGCCGATCACCTGTCTCGTCAACGGCACGGCTAATTGGCTATTCGCCAACGACGGCAGACTGAGCGCGACAATCGCTGCTGCGGATCACTTGCTCGCGACGCCGCACGACGAACTCGCGCACACGGTCTGGCAGGAAGTGGCGCGTGCGGTGCGGATGTCCGCCGTGCCCATGCCGCCCTGGCAGGTCGTGGCCGACCCGCACGCAACATTTGCCGCCGTGCCGTCGCAGGAAGGTTTGCGGGCCGCGACGCGCACGCGCTGGAACAACTTCACGCTCGCGGGCGACTGGACGGCGACCGGTCTGCCCGCGACGATCGAGGGCGCGATCCGCTCCGGCCAGAAGGCGGCGGACGTGCTGATGAACCCATCGATGGAACGCTGATGAACGATTTATCCCTGTCGGCCGTGGGCGCGCCGGTATCGAAAGCCGCGCTGGACCATGCCGTCACCGAAGCCACCGATGCGCTACTCGCGGCGCAACATCCCGAAGGCTACTGGCTGTACGAACTCGAAGCCGACGCAACCATCCCGGCTGAATACGTGCTGCTCGTCCACTATCTCGGCGAGGAAGCGAGTCCGACGCTCGAAGCGAAGATCGGCCGCTATCTGCGCCGTATCCAGCGCGCGGACGGCGGCTGGCCGCTCTTCACCGACGGCGCGATGGACGTCAGCGCCACCGTCAAGGCGTATTTCGCGCTGAAGATGATCGGCGATTCGCCCGACGCGGAGCATATGCAGCGCGCCCGGAGCGCGATTCTCGCCGCGGGCGGCGCGGAAAAGGTCAACGTGTTCACGCGCATTTTGCTGGCGCTTTTCGGCGTCGTGTCGTGGCGCGCGGTGCCGATGATGCCCGTCGAAATAATGCGTCTGCCGATGTGGTTCCCGTTCCATCTGTCGAAGGTCTCGTATTGGGCGCGCACGGTCATCGTGCCGCTGCTCGTGTTGAATGCGAAGCGGCCGGTGGCGAAGAATCCGCGTGGCGTGCGTATCGACGAGCTGTTCTTGGATGCGCCGGTCAATACCGGCATGCCGAGCCGCGCACCGCATCAGAGCCGCGGCTGGTTCGGCTTTTTCCGCGTGGTCGATACCGTTTTGCGCGCAACCGACAACGCGTTCCCGAAAGCGGGCCGTCAGCGCGCAATCGAGGAAGCCGTGCGTTTCGTCGATGAACGCCTGAACGGCGAAGACGGCCTGGGCGCCATTTTCCCGGCGATGGCCAATTCCGTGATGATGTACGACGTGCTCGGGTATCCGCCGGAGCATCCGCATCGCGCGATCGCACGCAAGTCGCTCGACAAGTTGCTCGTCATCGAAGAAGCCGAGGACGGCGAGGCGTACTGCCAACCGTGTTTATCGCCCGTCTGGGATACGTCGCTCGTGGCGCATGCGCTGCTCGAAACCGGCATGCCGAAGGCGCGCGCGGCGGTCGGGCGCGGTCTCGAATGGCTCTTGCCGCTGCAGATTCTCGACACGCGCGGCGACTGGGTTTCACGCCGGCCGAACGTGCGGCCCGGCGGCTGGGCGTTCCAGTTCGCCAACCCGCATTACCCCGATGTCGACGACACCGCCGTCGTCGCCATGGCCATGGAACGCGCCGACCGCGAAAACGGCTCGGCCATCTACGCCGAAGCGATCTCGCGCGGACGCGAATGGGTCGTCGGCATGCAAAGCAGCGACGGCGGCTGGGGCGCGTTCGAACCGGAAAACACGCAGTTCTATCTGAATAACATCCCGTTTTCGGACCACGGCGCGTTGCTCGATCCACCTACCGTCGATGTCTCCGCGCGCTGCCTTTCCATGCTCGCGCAACTCGGCGAAACGCCCGCCAACAGCGAACCGGCGCGGCGCGCGTACGACTACATCATGAGGGACCAGGAGCGCGACGGAAGCTGGTACGGCCGCTGGGGCATGAACTACATCTACGGCACCTGGTCGGCGTTGTGCGCGCTGAACGCGGCCGGCGCGGCGCCTACCGACTCGCGCGTTAAGCGCGGCGCGGAATGGCTCATTCGCATTCAGAACGCGGACGGCGGCTGGGGCGAGGGCGGCGAAAGCTACAAGCTCGACTATCGCGGATACGAACAGGCGCCGAGTACGGCATCGCAAACGGCGTGGGCCGTGCTCGGGCTGATGGCCGCGGGCCAGATCGAGCACCCGGCGGTGGCGCGCGGTATCGACTATCTCGTTCGCACGCAGCAAAGCCACGGTTTGTGGGACGAGACGCGCTTCACCGCGACGGGTTTTCCGCGCGTGTTTTATCTGCGCTACCACGGCTATCGCAAGTTCTTTCCGCTGTGGGCGCTCGCGCGATATCGCAACATGACGCGTGAAGGCCTGACGCGCGTGACGGCGGCCGTGTGAACGCGCCCGACGCGCGCTCGCTCCACGCATTGCGCCACGCGGCGGGCGGCTTGCCTGTCATTGCCGTGACCGGCATGGCGTTCGAGGCGAAGATCGTGCGCGGACGCGGCGTGGAAGTCGTGTCCGCGGCGCGCTCGGACTGGCTGGAGCGCGCGTTGTCGGACGCCATTTCGCGCGGCTGCACGGGTGTCATCAGCTTCGGAACAGCGGGCGGACTCGCGCCCGATCTGGAGCCGGGCGCGCTCATCGTGGCCAGCAGCGTGTGCGGACCTTTCGGCGAATTGCGTACCGACGACGCCTGGTCCGCGCGTATCGTCGATGCCTTCGCGGGCACGCCGCTACAGCGCCTCACGCGGCGCGGCGTCATGGCCGGCGTCGCCGCGCCGGTCAAGAGCGAAGCGGAGAAACGCTCGTTGCATTCGTCGACGGGCGCGCTCGCGGTGGATATGGAATCGCATATCGCCGGGGCGATTGCCCTCGCGCGCGGTCTGCCGTTCGCCGTGTGCCGCGCGATTGTCGATCCGGCATGGCGCACGCTGCCGCCCGCGGCCACGGCTGGTTTGCGCGATGACGGCACCACGGCCATCGGTCCGATACTGCGAGAACTCGCGCGTCAGCCCGCGCAACTTGGCGCCATGCTGCGTCTCGCCGCCGATGCCCGCGCCGCGCGAACATCGCTCGTACAAGCGCGTCACGCGCTTGAAACCGCGCATGCACTAACGTTCGATTGACCGCGTAACGTGCCGCTTGCTTTCTGCGGGTTAACCCGCATCTGCGTATAATCCGGGAAAACCCTAACAAAACTGCGTGCGGTCAGTCACGCGCGCGGGGTCAGCAGAAAAGGAAGCGCAAATGAATTTTCACACTCGCAAATGGGTCAAGCCCGAAGACCTGAATCCGAACGGCACCTTGTTCGGCGGCAGCCTGCTGCGCTGGATCGACGAGGAAGCTGCGATCTATGCCATCTCGCAACTGGGCAATCAGCGCGTCGTGACCAAGTTCATGTCGGAGATCAATTTTCTGGCGTCGGCGCGGCAGGGCGACATCATCGAACTGGGAATCACCGCGACGCATTTCGGCCGCACCTCGATCACGCTGCGCGCCGAAGTGCGCAACAAGATCACGCGCAAGAGCATTCTCACGGTCGAGAAAATGGTGTTCGTGAACCTCGACGCGCAAGGCGACCCGGCGCCGCATGGCCGCACGGCGATTCGCTATGCGGACGAGTTGTTCGAAGCCTATCGACGCGACCAGCGCGTGGTGGAAGCGCCGAAGGCATCGAGCGATGACTACATGCAGGAAGCCGCGGAAGAAACGCACTGAGGCAATTGAAACGGGCGCTGCAAAGCGCCCGTTTCATTTTGAAGCTGAGAAAAGCCTTGGCAACACAGGCTTACTTTGCGCCCGGATCTTCGTACTGCGGCACGTCTTGATCCTTGCTCGAACTCGACGGCGTGGTTTCCGCCGGCGCTGGCGACTTGCCGCCCATTCCGCCCGCTGGCGCGGCGGCCGCGCCCGGATCGGCGTAATTCGGCAGACCTTGCGCCGCGCTGCCGCCGCCCGTCGCGCCAGGAACGCCCGGCGCGCTCGCGGCATCGGGAGCGGATGCGCCTTCATCGCCATAATCGGGCAACGTCGCCGTCCCGCCGCCCGTCAACAAGTACTGCCGGCGCTGCGTGTAGGCATCGCGCACGAAGGCGTATTTGTCGAGCGCGGCCTGCGAGAGAAGATCCGTCGCGCCGATCAGATCGGCCCGCGCGCTCACGAAATTGATGCCGTACAGCGGCCAGCGGATTTCGTTATCCGCGTAGCTGATCGGGTTCACGCGCCAGTCGACGAGCCACGTCGTCGAGTCCCGGAACGAGCTCGGGCCGAGCAGCGGAATCACGAGATACGGGCCGGACGGCACGCCGTAGTGTCCGAGTGTCAAACCGAAGTCCTGATGATGCTTGGGCAAACCGGCCGGCGATGCAATGTCGATCAAACCGCCAAGACCGAACACCGAGTTGATGGCGATCCGCATCAAATCCTGCGTGGCGTCCGTGATCTTCAGTTGCAGCAGGTTGTTGGCGAAGTTGCTGAAGTCGCCGATATTTGAAAAGAAGTTGCTGACAGCCGTGCGGAACGGGCTCGGCGTGTAGTCCACGTAGAACTGCGCGACCGGCTTCGCGACGTAGGTATCGAGCGTGTCGTTGAATTTGAAGATCGTGCGGTTCATCGGTTCGAGCGGATCGCGCGGATTGCGGTCCGGTCCGGTCGCGCATCCCGCGACCAAAAGCGCGCTCGCAATCACCACACTCGTGGCCAGCTTGCGATGCGCACCAGCGGCTAAAGCCGTTCTCATTCTTCGATTCCTCTTAGGTTGTCGTGCCGCTGGCTCGCGCGCAGCTTCGCCCGATCGGCTGCGCGTACACGGCGGGGCTTGCCCATCAATACCGGCTGAAATACCACGGCGCCGATCAGCGTGCACAAAAGCGACAGCGCGAGCAGCCGCCCCATGCTGGATGTGCCGGGGTGATGCGAAAACCACAGACTGCCGAACGCGGTTGCGGTCGTTGCCGCGCTGAACATCACGGCATGCGTGAGACTCGATTGCAGCAAGCGCGTCTGGCCGGAGCGCCACGCCATCACGAAATAGATCTTGAACGCCACGCCGACGCCCAGCATGAGCGGCAACGCGATGATGTTCGCAAAGTTGAGCGGCATCCTGAAGACGACGCACAGTTCCAGCGTGACGATCGCGGAGACGAGCAACGGTACCAAAGTTCGTAAAACATCGCCCAAACGGCGCAAGGCGATCCACAACAACACGGTGATAGCGATCAGCGAGTAGATCGCCGCCTGCTGGAACGCCTTGATGATCGTCTCGGCCGAATGGCGCACGGAGATCGGACCGCCTATGGCGTTCGGCTCGGCGTGGCGCACGGCATCGGCGAAACGGGCGAGCAGGGTGTCGTCGTTCGGATCGGCGCCCGGCGGCACTTTCGGCGAGACATCGACGAGCGCCTGACCACTCGGCGTAACCCACGTCTCGACCATTTGCGGCGGCAAGGTGGCGCGCGTGATCTCGACCGGCTGCAACAGCGCGCGCAACTGTCCGAGCGCGAGGCGCAATGGCTCGGCCATCGCGTGGTCGGCGCGATCGCGCGTGGCGGCATCGGCGGCGGCGAGCTTCTTGAGCGTGGCGGAGAGATGCTGCGCTTCGGCCGCGCCCGCGCCGGGGTGATCGTCGGCCGCGAGCGACAGCGCACCCGCGACACGCTTGAGCGTGGCGACGCGCACTTCATCCGTCACGGGCGATGCCACCGGCTGGTTCAGCGCCGGCAGCAACTGATCGGCGGCAGCCTTGATGAGCGCGAGCTTTGCCGGCTGATCGGCCGGAATCAGCGACGACAACGTGGTCGCGCGATCCACTTCCGGCAGCTTCTGGAGCTTCGCCGCGATGCGATCCGCTTCCGCTAGCGATGGCGCGAGCACCGCGACATCGTTGACCGCGCCCTCGGGTGAATCCTTGAGCGAGGCGAGCGTCGCCATCGACTCCGTATGCGGATCTTTCAGATGCAGCGGGTTGAAGTCGAAGTGCAGATGGAACAGGAGCGGCAACGCGCCGACCACGACGACGAGCGTGCCGATCAGCACCGGCTTGCGATGCCGGTCGAGAAATTCATCGACGGGGGCGAGCACCGGAAAGCCCGGCGCGCTTGCTTCGCCCGGCGGCGCAAACACCTTGATGAGCGCGGGCAGCAAGGTCATGTTGGTGATATACGCGACGAACATGCCGACGCCCGCGATCAACCCGAGTTCCGACACGCCGCGATACGCGGTCGGCAGAAAGGAGAAGAAGCTCGCGGCAGTCGCGGTGGCGGCGAGCGTCAGCGGCACGGCCACATGCCGCGCGGTTTCGGCGAGCGCCACGTCGAGCCGCTTGTGCTTGTGCCGTTCCTCGCGGTATTTCACGCCGAACTGAATGCCGAAGTCCACGCCCAGACCCACGAACAGCACCATGAACGCGACCGAGATCATGTTGAGCGCGTGGACCATCATGAGGCCGAGCGCGGCCGTGATCGCGAGCCCGACGAAGAGCGTGATGAACACCGCGAGAATCATGCGCTTGGAGCGCAACGCAACCCACAGAATGACCAGTACGACCAGGAACGTGAGGATGCCGTTGAGCTCGGCGCCATCGGCCACGGAGGCGAATTCTTCGTCGGCGAGGGGTTGCGCGCCGGTCAGATGCAGCGTCGCGCCGTACTTCTTGTCGAGGTTCAGCCTGGCCGCCACGGCGCGAATTTCGTCCGATGAACCCGCCGCCGCCTTGAGCGCGTTGAAATCGAGTTCCGGCAACACGGTGACGAACGCGCGCGCCGGTCCGGTGCTCTTTGCGGAATCCGCCACGTCGCGCCAAGAGAAGGCAACCGGCTGATTGGCCAGCACGCCGTCGAGCACGGTCGCGCTCTTGCCGAGCAAGCTGGCCATCTGGCCGAGATTGATCTGGCCTGTCAGCAGCGGCACATTGAGCGTGGTATTCAGCGTCTGCGCGAGGCCGGTGAGTGTCGGGTCGTGCGCGAGCGTGTTGATGAGCGGACGCGCCTGCACGAGCTGCTTCGTGACTTCATCGACCTTGGCGGCGGGTAAGTACAAAAGGCCGTTGTGCTCGAAGAAATCGCCGCCTGAAGGTTGCGACACCGACTTGAAGCGCGCCGGCTCCTGCTTGAGCGCGGCGGCGAGTGCGTTCGCGGCGGCATCGGCGAATTCGGGGGCCGCGGCTTCGACGACGATCAGTAGCGTGGCGCCGCGCTGCGGAAACGCGGCGTCGATTGCCTTGCTGCGCGCGGCCCACTCCGGCTCGTTCTCGATGAGTTGGCTGACATCGGTGCTGATCTTGAAGTGATGGACGACATAAATCGTGCTCAGCACGCCGAGCAGCAGCGAAATGGCGATAATCCACGCCGGACGGCGTATGGCGATGGTGACGAAGCGAGTAATGTTGGACGTCAGCATGAAGACGCTACCTGGTGTGTCCTGTTATTTTTGCGGGCCGCGTGCTGCCGGCGAGATGATGCGCGCCGGCGTCCGGCGATGCCGCGCAGTATACCGGTCGATGCCGGGCACGAACGCGCCATGCGTCTTGAACTGTCGATGCCCCCGCGTGTCGATATACTGGCTCGACGCGTGCCGGCTGCATCGGCGTTACCGGGTATTGCGCCGTCCCCATACCAATTCCAACCTCAGAACTCATTCAGAGAACGGGTGCCATGAAACGCTATCTGTCCATTTGCTTCGCATTTCTCCTTGCCCTCGGCCTGTCCGGCGAGGCTTTCGCGCAAACTAGCCCCGACGCCGTCGTCAAGGCCGCTGTCGAAGGCACCGTCGACGCGATGAAGGCCGACCCGCAAGCGCGCGGCGGCGACATGGCGAAGATCACACAACTCGTGCAAACGCGCTTTTTGCCCGCCACCGACTTCCAGCGCACGACGCGCATAGCGGTGGGCAAGGCATGGGCCAGCGCCACGCCCGAGCAGCAGAAACAGCTTTACGACCAGTTCCAGACGTTGCTTGTGCGGACCTACGCGGCTTCGTTGTCGCAATTACGCGATCAGGACGTCAAGTTTAGCTTCGAGTCGCCCAAGGCCGATGCGAACGCGCGCGACGTCGTGGTCGAATCGCACGTCGTTTCGACTGGCGGCGACAATCCGGTGCGTTACAGATTGGGTAAGACGGCGCAAGGCTGGAAAATCTACGACATCGACATGATGGGCGCGTGGCTCATCCAGGTCTATCAGCAACAATTCGCGGGGCAACTCCAGAAAGACGGTGTCGATGGGCTGATCAAGTATCTGTCGGAGCACAATTCGCGCTCGGCGGGGTGACATGGAGGCGCAATGGCGCCTGCGACGCCATTTGCACCAGCCAGATTCATGTAACAAGAAACGCGACGGTGATGAGCCGTCGCGTTTTTTTTGTTTATGACGCGCCTGTCCTGTTTTCCTATACCATTTGGCCGAGTCTAAAATGACTATCGTTACGTGACCAGGGGCATTGTCATGGCTGTCAAGCGAGTTTCGAAATCCGAGTTCAAGGCGAAAGCGTTGGAGTACTTTCGTCTCGTGGAATCGACAGGAGAACATATGATCGTGACAGACCATGGCAAGCCCGTGCTCGAAGTGCGGCGCTACGACAACTCATCCCTCACGCCGCTGGAGGAATTGCGCGGAAGCGTGTTGCGCTATGACGACCCCATGGAGCCCGTTGGCGAGGACGACTGGGAGGCGCTGGAATGATCGTGCTGGACACGCACACGTTGCTTTGGTGGGTGAGCGGAGCGGCGCTCGGCAAGCTAGCTCGGGCAGCGATCGAGCAAGAATTGGAGGAAGGCGGGGAGATTGTGATCTCGACCATGACCGCATGGGAAATCGCGATGTTGGTGAAGCGAGGCCGGGTTGTCCTCTCCGCGGACGTTGGCGACTGGCTCGACAAAGTGAGTCGAATAGAAGGCGTGCGCTTCGTCCCCGTGGACCGAAACATCGCAGTCAAATCCGCCGATTTGCCGGGCGAGTTCCACAAAGATCCGGCAGACCGCATGATCGTGGCGACGGCGCGTTCGCTTTCTGCACCTCTGGTCACGAAGGACCGGAGAATTCGCGACTATCAACACGTCAAGACCATTTGGTAACCCGAAAACAAGAAGGGCGGACAACCAGAGTCATCCGCCCTTCCATCAACCACCCTCGGCCATTAATGCGCCGCGGCGGGTGCCTTCGATCCCTTGCCCTTCGACATCCGCCCGATCTCTTCCAGCTTGATCTCGACGTGCTTCGAGAACACGTACTCGGCCGGACGCTGCTTGTCGATTGGCAGATCCTTCGCGTACGCGCCTTCCGTACGCGGGCCGCGCATCGACACACCGAGCGCCTTAAGCGGATGCGCCACGGTATCCATCACGGCGGTGGCTTCGAAGCCGCTATGCACCATGCAGTCCGCGCACTTCTCGTAGTTGCCCGTGCCGTACTTTTCCCACTCGGTGGTTTCCATCAGTTCCTTGAAGGTCTTCGCGTAACCTTCACCGAGCAGATAGCACGGACGCTGCCAGCCAAACACCGTGCGCGCCGGGTTGCCCCACGGCGTGCACTGATACGTCTGGTTGCCCGCGAGGAAGTCCAGGAACATGGCCGACTGGCTGAAGGACCAACTCTTGCCGTTGTTGCCGCGCTTGAAAATCTCGCGGAACAACGTCTTGGTCTTGTCGCGGTTCAGGAAGTGCTGCTGATCCGGCGCGCGTTCATAAGCATAGCCGGGCGACACCGTGATGCCGTCCACGCCCATCGGACCGAGCGTATCGAAGAACTTGGCGACGCGATCGGGATCGGCGTCGTTGAACAGCGTGCAATTGATGTTCACGCGGAAACCGCGCCGCTTCGCTTCCTTGATCGCCTTCACGGCCTTGTCGTAGACGCCGTCTTGCGATACCGAGTGATCGTGCGCCTGCTGGTCGCCATCGAGGTGAACGGACCAGACGAAGTACGGGCTCGGCTCGTAATCGTCCATCTTCTTTTCCATCAACAGCGCGTTCGTGCAGAGATACACGAACTTCTTGCGCGCGATGATGCCCTTCACGACCTGCGGCATCTCCTTGTGCAAGAGCGGCTCGCCGCCCGCGATGGAAACGACCGGCGCGTTGCACTCGTCGACCGCGCCCAGGCACTCTTCCAGCGACAGACGCTGGTTGAGAATGGGATCCGGATAGTCGATCTTGCCGCAGCCGTTACACGCCAGATTGCAGCGGAACAGCGGTTCGAGCATCAGTGCAAGCGGGTAGCGCTTGTTGCGCGAAAAATGCTGGCGAAAGATATAGGCGCCAACGCGGACTTTCTGAAGCAGCGGAATAGACAATTGCTTGCTCTCCTTATTCTTCGCGGGTGGCCGTCGCTGCCGTGGTCGCCAGGGCGGCGAGCGGTTGCAACAGCTTCGCGGGGAGTTTGAATTCGACCTTTTCCTCGCGGCCTTCCATCGTCGTGACTTCAACGTGGCCGAACGCGCGCAGGGCATCGATCACATGTTTGACCATTTCCTCGGGCGCCGAAGCACCCGCGGTGATGCCGACAGTCTGCGCCTTTGCAAACCATTCGGCCTTGACTTCCGAACCATCGGCGACGAGATAACTCGGCACGCCGGTTTCCGCGCCGATCTCGCGCAGCCGGTTCGAATTGGAACTGTTCGTGGCACCTACTACGAGCAAGACATCGACCTGAGTGCTCAACTCGCGCACGGCGGCCTGGCGATTCTGCGTGGCATAACAAATGTCGCGCGTGTCCGGACCCACGATATCGGTGAAACGGCGCTGCAAGGCGTCGATGATGCCGCGCGTGTCGTCCACCGAAAGCGTGGTCTGCGTGACATAGGCGACCGGGGCATTGACAGGCAAAGCTAGCGTTTCCACTTCCGCCTCGCTTTGCACCAGCACGACCTTGCCCGGAATCTGCCCGATGGTGCCTTCCACTTCCGGATGCCCCGCGTGGCCGATCAGAATGAGTGTACGGCCTTGCGAGACATACTGCCGGCCCTGCACGTGAACTTTGGTGACGAGCGGGCAAGTGGCGTCCAGCACGTCGAGCCCGCGTGACAGCGCGTCTTTCTCCACCTTCTTCGCGACGCCGTGCGCGCTGAAAATGGCGACCGCGCCGTGTGGCACCTCGTCGAGCTCCTCGACGAAACGTGCGCCCTTGCCGCGCAGATTGTCTACAACATGACGGTTGTGAACGATCTCGTGACGCACATACACCGGTGCGCCATGCCGTTCCAGCGCCCGATCGACGATTTCGATCGCGCGAACCACGCCCGCACAAAAGCCGCGGGGTTGAGCAAGGATGATACGCATATTCGAACGAACTCCGACTGGCGCGGGTTTCGGATCAGGCGGCGCGATGCTCGCGCGTTCCATGGGACCACATTATCGTGCCGGCCATGCCGCAAACGGGCGGCTTGGCAAGCCCGGAATGCAGACCGGAAAAAACGACGTGCCGGGTTCGGTCTGCATGCCGAAGATGACCGCGTATTCTAACTCGTTCCCTTTATGGGTGCTTGTCGCATACGTTCCGGCTGAGCCTTGCGGCACGCGGCAATACGGCGACCGGCATATCCCATTAAACTGTCGGGTGCTCCGGGCGGGGCGCTCGCTCGCCACGGTGCGATTGCGTCGTTTGCGCCTTGTTTGCGTGCCTCGCGCGTTATTCCTTCGTGTATTTTTGGCGCAACGCCCCGGCCCGCTGCAATCCCTGATCCGACCTGATTCAACGCAA
This sequence comes from Caballeronia sp. GAWG2-1, assembly GCF_023631405.1. NCBI lineage: Bacteria > Pseudomonadati > Pseudomonadota > Betaproteobacteria > Burkholderiales > Burkholderiaceae > Caballeronia > Caballeronia sp. GAWG2-1. The sequence goes on along the minus strand of NZ_JALQDD010000029.1, from coordinate 154,582 downwards.
GCGCACTCGGTCGTCCGAGCTGCCGCCCTCGACTTTCATCTCATGCTACTGATCGCCTGGCTGTCATTTCTGATCTGGATCGTGTTGCTGTTCGCCCGTGGCGGCTTCTGGCGCGCCCAGCCCGCACCCGCGCTTTCCGCGACGACCGTGCACGCGGTCGGCAAAGCCGAAATTGCCCGTCGCGGCGCGTGGCCGGCGCTCGTGGCCGTGGTGCCCGCGCGTAACGAGGCCGACGTGATCGGCCGCGCGGTCGGCTCGCTGCTCAGGCAAGACTACGCGGGCGCGTTCCACGTGATCGTCGTGGACGATCACAGCACCGACGGCACCGCCGCCGCCGCACTCGCCGCCGCCCGCGATCTCGGGCTCGATGACCGCCTGACCGTGCTCACCGCGCAACCGTTGCCGCCTGGCTGGTCGGGCAAGGTATGGGCGCAGTCGCAGGGCATCGGTGCCATCGATTCGCTCGGTCTGCCCGCCGAATTCCTTCTGCTTACCGATGCCGACATCTACCATCCGGCCGATGCCGCCACGCAACTCGTCGCGCGCACGATTTTAGAAGACCGCGATCTCGTCTCGCTGATGGTGCGACTGCGCTGCGACTCGCCGTGGGAGAAGGCGCTGATTCCAGCGTTCGTGTTCTTCTTCGCGAAGCTGTATCCGTTCGCGTGGGTCAACGACGTGCGGAAAACGACCTCGGGTGCGGCCGGCGGCTGCATGCTGGTGCGCCGTTCGGCGCTGGTGGAGGCGGGCGGTATCGAGTCGATCCGGCAGGAACTCATCGACGATTGCAGTCTTGCCGCGCGCATCAAGCATCGCGCGGGGCGCAACGGCGCGCGGCCCATTCGGCTCGATCTGGCCGAATCGAGCGAGTCGCTGCGTCCGTACGATCACTGGCGCGAAATCTGGAACATGATCGCGCGCACCGCGTTCACGCAGTTGCGCTACTCGCCGCTTCTGCTCGCGGGTACGGTGCTGGGCATGGTGGTGATCTATCTCGCGCCGCCGTTGTTGGCGCTCACGATGGGCGCGCGTGCCTGGCCCGCCTGCGCGGCGTGGGCGCTCATGTGCATTGCGTATGGGCCGATGCTGCGCTACTACCGGCGTTCGCTGCTGTGGGCGCCGTTCCTGCCGCTGGTGGCGCTGTTCTACGTGAGCGCGACGATCGGCTCGGCCGTGCGTTACTGGAGCGGCAAGGGCGGTCAGTGGAAGGCGCGCGTGCAGGCGCCGACGCAGGAAGGCTCCTGACCGACTTGAACGCGCGTTACTTCTTCGTCAGAAGGGCATACATCTCGACGACGGCGTGCGGCGAAAACGTGAACGGCACCCAGCCGTGTCCGCCGTGACGCATGATGAGCAGTCGATCCCCGTTTGCGTGCTTCTGCACGGCCATCAGCGGGTTTTTCGTTGCCGCGAAACGCCAGCCGGGCGCGATGCCGCCAGGCTGATCCGGCGTCATCGATGCACGCACGTTCGCCAATTCCTCGATCAGCTCCGACACGCCTTCGGGACTCAGCAGCACCGATTGGCCGGCGATCGTCATTTCGATTGCATCGCGGTCGGGGCGCGAGACGGTCAGCGTAGGCTTTTCCGCGGGTCTTGCGGCTTGCTCGCGCTCGGCTTCCGCGCCGAGCGGCGCAGGTTCCGCAGCGGGCGCGACGGGCTCCGCGCTCGTCACGCGCATGGGCAGCGGAGCGGGTTGGTCGTCTGGAGAAGTAGCGGACTGGAGGAGCGTGTCGAGGCTCGACTCCAGCGCGCCGAGCTGGTCATGTAGATTCATGCGAAGGTATCTGTGTCTTTCGATGCTGGCAGCGAGACCGTGATTTTACCTTCTCCGTCAGGAGCCACCGGGCACACGTTGTAACGAAATGCTTGGAAACGGCTGCCGATGAAGCGCTTCGCCGTTCCCCGCCGCAAAGAAAAAGGCGTCTTCCGGATTGCACCGGAAGACGCCTTTCGAGACGGCGCCGACTACTTTACTTCGCGCGTGCCTGTGCTTCGGTCAGTGCTGCGTTGAGCGTCTTGCTCGGACGCATCACCGTTTCGAGCTTGGCCGGGTCCGGCTGATAGTACCCGCCGATATCCGCCGCATTGCCCTGCACGGCGTTGAGTTCGTCGATGATCTTCTGCTCGTTGTCGCCTAGTTGCTTCGCGAGCGGCGCGAACAGTTCGGCGAGTGCGCGGTCTTCCGACTGGTTCGCGAGTTCCTGCGCCCAGTACATGGCCAGATAGAACTGGCTGCCGCGATTGTCAAGCTGACCGGTCTTCGGCGACGGGCTCTTGTTGTTGTCGAGCAGCTTGCCGGTGGCGGCATCCAGCGCCTTCGCGACGAGTTTCGCGCGCGCGTTGTCGTTCTTGATGCCGAGTTCTTCCAGCGATACCGCCAGCGCCAGAAACTCGCCGAGCGAATCCCAGCGCAAATGGTTTTCTTCGACCAGTTGCTTGACATGCTTCGGCGCCGAGCCGCCCGCGCCGGTTTCGTACAGGCCGCCGCCCGCCATCAGCGGAACGATGGAGAGCATCTTCGCGCTGGTGCCGAGTTCCATGATCGGGAACAGGTCGGTCAGGTAGTCGCGCAGGATGTTGCCCGTCACCGAGATCGTGTCCATGCCGCGGATCACGCGTTCGAGCGTGTAACGCATGGCGCGCACCTGCGACATGATCTGGATGTCGAGGCCCGTGGTGTCATGGTCCTTGAGATACGTCTCGACCTTCTTGATGAGCTCGTTTTCGTGCGGACGGTACGGGTCGAGCCAGAACACGGCCGGTGTGCCCGAGTTCTTCACGCGCGTGACGGCGAGCTTGACCCAGTCGCGGATGGGCGCGTCTTTCACGAGACACATGCGCCAGATGTCGCCTTGCTCGACTTCCTGCGTGAGCGAATCGAGCACTTCGTTGGTCGCGTTATCGACGATACGCGCCGTGCCGGCTTCGCTGATCTCGAAAGTCTTGTCGTGCGAGCCGTATTCTTCGGCCTTCTGCGCCATCAGGCCGACGTTCGGCACCGTGCCCATGGTGCGCGGATCGAACGCGCCATTGGTCTTGCAGAAGTTGATGATTTCCTGATAGATGCGCGCGAACGTGCTTTCCGGGATCAGACACTTGGTGTCTTGCGGACGGCCGTCGGCGCCCCACATCTTGCCGCCCGCGCGGATCATGGCGGGCATGGACGCGTCGACGATCACGTCGTTCGGTGCGTGCAGGTTCGAGATGCCTTTAGCGGAATCGACCATGGCGAGCGCCGGGCGATGTTCATGACAGGCGTGCAGGTCGCGGATGACTTCATCGCGCTGCGATTCCGGCAGCGTGTCGATTTTCGAGTAGAGATCGACCAAGCCGTTGTTCACGTTGACGCCGAGTTCCTCGAAGAGCTTCGCGTGCTTGGCGAACGCGTCTTTATAGAACACCTTGACCGCATGACCGAACACGATGGGGTGCGAAACCTTCATCATGGTCGCCTTCACGTGCAGCGAAAGCATGACGCCCGTCTTGTGCGCGTCTTCCATCTGGTCTTCGTAGAACGCCACGAGCGCGTTCTTGCTCATGAACATGCTGTCGACGATCTCGCCTTCCTGCAGCTTGACCTTCGGCTTCAACACGATGGTTTCGCCGCGCTTCGTGACGAGTTCCATGCGCACTTCACGAGCCTGGTCGTTGGTGATGGACTTTTCGCCGTGATAGAAGTCGCCATGCTTCATGTGCGCGACGTGCGTACGCGACGCCATGCTCCATTCGCCCATGCTGTGCGGATGCTTCTTCGCAAAGTTCTTGACCGCGAGCGGCGCGCGGCGGTCCGAGTTGCCTTCGCGCAGCACCGGGTTCACGGCCGAGCCGAGGCACTTGGAGTAGCGCTGACGAATGGCCTTCTCTTCGTCGTTCTTCGGCTCTTCGGGATAGTCGGGCAGCTTGTAGCCCTTCGACTGCAATTCCTTGATCGCGCTGATCAGCTGATGCAGCGACGCGCTGATGTTCGGCAGCTTGATGATGTTGGTGTCTTCGAACTGCGTGAGCTTGCCGAGTTCGGCGAGGTTGTCCGGCACGCGCTGTTCTTCGCTCAGGAACTCGGGAAACTCGCCGAGGATACGCGCGGCGACCGAGATGTCGCTCGTTTCGACATTGACGCCGGCCGGCGCGATGAAAGTGCGGACGATCGGCAGAAAGGCGCTGGTTGCGAGCAGCGGAGCTTCGTCGGTCAGGGTGTAGATGATAGTGGGTTGCTGATTACTCATCGCTTGTCTCGACTTCGCAGAACAGGTTGGAAAAAAGCGCCGGCTGCATTCACCCTTCCGGCCGTGAATCCGCTATTTTGCATGATTTTGAGGGGCGCGCGTGTGAAAGCTGGTCGCCGCGCGAGCGTAAAACAAAGTATTTTTATTTCAAATCAATAACTTGTAAATTTTTAGGTCTTATAGAAGAGTTGAGCCAGTCTCGCAATGCGGAACGTTGCGCCGTCAACTGCCCAGATAGCCGTTCGTACGGAACCAGTCGAGCGCGTCTTTGAGCCCTTCGCGATACGGCCGCGCGCTGTAGCCTAGTTCCCGATCCGCCTTTGCCGATGTGAAATACATCTTGTTCTTCGACATGCGCAGCGCGTCCACCGTCACGAACGGCTCCTTGCCGCTGAACTTGGCGAACATCTCCGCGCCCACGGCGAGCGGATAAAGCGGCCCGCGCGGCAGCTTGATGGTCGGTGGCTTCCTCCCGACGAATCCGGCGATGTCCGCGAGCATCTGCTGCAATGGCAGATTCTCGCCCCCCAAAATATAACGTTCACCGATCTTGCCGCGTTCGAGCGCAAGAAAGTGGCCGTTGGCGACATCATCGACATGGACGAGATTCAGGCCCGTATCGACGAAAGCGGGAATCTTCCCTGTCGCCGCTTCGACGATGATGCGCCCGGTAGGCGTCGGCCGCACGTCGCGCGGACCGATGGGCGTCGAAGGATTCACGATCACCGCCGGTAACGCGTCATTCGCGACCATGCGCTCGACGGCGCGCTCCGCCATCACCTTGCTGCGCTTGTACGCGCCAATGGTGCTCGCCGTGTCCGACGGCTTCGTCTCATCCGAGATTGCGCCCGAACTCGTGACCTTGAGCGTCGCCACGCTGCTCGTGTAGACGATGCGCTCCACGCCTTCGGCCAGCGCCGCGCGCATTGTCGCCTCGGTGCCCTGCAGGTTCGCGCGCTCGATTTCGCCCGGGTCCGGCGCCCAGATCCGGTAGTCGGCGGCCACATGGAACAGATAGCGCACGCCCTTCATTGCGGCGCGCATTGAGGCTTCGTCGCGCATGTCTCCGACGACGATCTCGGCATCGAGCGCTTCGACGTTCTTGCGCGGACTCGTGGCGCGGACCAGCACGCGCACCTTGAAACCGCGCTCGATCGCGAACCGCGCAACCGCCGAACCCACGAAACCGGAGGCTCCCGTGACAAGCACGCGTGAGCCGGAAAATTCAGTCATTCTTACCTCGCCCTTACATTTGCGCGGCGGTTTTTTCGTAACAAGTGCCGCGCGACAATGGATGCGTCAAGAACCCCCAAAGCCAGATATGACAAGGGCTTGCGGGTCGTGCTATGGTCCGGACCTGCCTGCTTTGTAGGCGCTTTTGCAAAACATGAACATCCTGGTCAACGATGCCCCAAGACACTCGAAGCCACGCCTCGTGGATTTACCTTGCCATTGCGATCGCGCTTGCCGTCGTGTTCGCCATCGACTTGCTCACGCCCACGCGTCTCGCGATCTGGGTGTTTTACGTGCTGCCGGTCGTGCTGTGCATGTGGCTCGACAAGCCGCCTGCGCCGATTATCGTCGCGGGTGCGTCTTCGGTGCTGATGATCGGCGGCTACGTCTTCTCCAACGCTGAACCCACCGCAAACCACGAAGTCCTGCAACTCAATCGCGCGATGGGCATTTTCGTGTTGCTCGTGGTGTCGGCGGTGGCGCACCTGTATATCAAATCGCGGCTCGCGGTACAACGGACCACGTGGCTGCAGCAGGGCATCATGCAGATGAGCCTGCAATTGCGCGGCGAACAGTCTCCGGCTTCGATCGGCGTCAGCATGCTTCGTTCGCTCGTTCCGTATGTCAACGCAAAAGTCGGCGTGGTTTATACGTTCGAAGCCGATACGCTCACGCGCATCGCCGGCTGGGCGCTTCCCGACGAAGACAGCGCGCCGCGCCGCATTGCGCGCGGCGTCGGGCTTGCGGGTCAGGCGGTCGAGGACAAGCGCATCCTGCAAATGCGCGATGCGTCCGCGCACTATCTGAAAGCCGGCTCCGCGCTGGGCACGGTTGCGGCGTCGAGCGTAGTGGTCGCGCCCGTCATGGCCGATGGCGAAGTGATGGGCGTGGTCGAGCTCGGCTTTGTCGGCGACGAAGGACGCTTCAACGACAGCCGCGAGCTGCTCGAAATGGCATCGGAAGCGATGGGCATGGCGTTGCGCTCGGCGCGGTATCGCGTGAGGCTCGTCGAACTGCTCGAAGAGACACAGCGTCAGAGCGAGGAATTGCAGGTGCAGCAGGAAGAACTGCGCGTCTCGAACGAAGAACTCGAAGAACGCGGCCGCGCCTTGCAGGACTCGCAGGCGCGGCTAGAACAGCAGCAGGCCGAACTCGAACAGACCAATGTGCAGCTCGAAGAGCATTCGCAAAACCTAGAACGGCAGAAGGCCGAACTGCTTCAGGCGCAGCAGGAACTGACCGCGAACGCGTTGCAGATGGAGCGCGCGAGCCAGTACAAGTCGGAGTTCCTGGCGAACATGTCGCATGAATTGCGCACGCCGCTCAATAGTTCGCTGATCCTCGCCAAGCTCCTGCAGGACAACAAGCAAGGCAATCTCTCCGACGAGCAGGTGCGCTACGCGGCGACCATCCACTCGTCGAACAGCGATCTGCTTTCGCTCATCAACGACATTCTCGATCTCTCGAAAGTCGAAGCGGGCCAGATGGATGTGCAGTTCGCGCCCGCTTCCGTCGATTCGATTCTGCAAGCGCTCAAGCAATCCTTCGCGCCGGTCGCGGCCAGCAAGGGGCTCGAGTTCTTCACCGTGCATGGCGAGAACGTGCCGGAGTATTTCGTCACCGACAACCAGCGGCTCTTGCAGGTGCTGCGCAATCTGCTGTCCAACGCGTTCAAGTTCACCGAGCGCGGCAGCGTGACGATCGCGGTGGAACGCGCGAACGAACAGGCACTGCGGTTCGAGGTTCGCGACACGGGCATCGGCATTGCGCGCGACAAGCAAGACCTGATCTTCCAGGCGTTCCAGCAGGCGGACGGCACCACGAGCCGTCGATACGGCGGCAGCGGACTCGGCCTTTCGATCTCGCGCGAATTCTCGCGTTTGCTCGGCGGCTCGGTCGGCGTATCGAGCGAAGTCGGCAAAGGCAGCGTGTTCTCGGTGACGCTGCCGATCGCCACGCGCGAAGGCACCGTCACCGCGAAGCTCGACACCATCGGACATATGCGCGAGCCCGAGCCCGCCGCCGTGCGCGATCCTGCCTTGGTGCCGGTCGCGCCTTCGCCGGCTCCGCAAGAACGCCCGGCGCCGCAACCTCCGCAGGCGTCGATGCCCGAGCCAAAAGGTATCGCCGACGACCGCGCGGACCGCAAGCGGCCGGGGCGCGTGATCCTCGTCATCGAGGACGATCAGCCTTTCGCGCATATCCTCTACGATCTCGCGCACGAACTCGATTTCGATTGCGTGCATGCGGCAAGCGCCACGCAAGGCGTGGAACTGGCGCGTTCGCTGCAACCCAACGGCATCCTGCTCGACATCGGCTTGCCGGACCAGTCGGGCCTCACCGTGCTCGAATGGCTGAAACACGATCCGCTCACGCGTCATATCCCGATCCACATCGTCTCCGCGACGGATCACGCCGATGTCGCGCTGCATCTCGGCGCAATCGGCTACACGCTCAAACCGAGCGCACGCGACGATCTCGCGCAGGCCATCCTCAAGCTCGAAGCGCGCTCGTCGCAAGGCATGCGGCGCGTGCTCGTGGTCGAGGACGATCCGGCCTTACGTCAGAGCATTCATGCGTTGCTCGCGAGCGAAACCGTGGGAATCGTGGAAGCGGGCTCCATCGCCGAAGCACTCGACGAGATGAAAAGCGCCGCGTTCGATTGCGTCGTGATGGACCTGGCGCTGCCCGACGGTTCCGGCTATGAACTGCTCGAACGCGTTTCGACGAGCAGCGGACACGGCTCGCCGCCAGTGATCGTCTACACGGGCCGCATGCTCTCGCAAGAGGAAGAGCAGCGCCTGCGCCGTTATTCGAAATCGATCATCATCAAGGGTGCGAAGTCGCCGGAGCGTCTGCTCGATGAAGTGACGCTCTTCTTGCATAGCGTGGAAAGCGCGTTGCCGCCCGAGCAGCAACGCATGCTGCGCGCGGCGCGTCAGCGCGACGACGTGTTCGAAGGCCGCACGATCCTGCTCGCCGAAGACGACGTGCGCAATATCTTCGCGCTGTCGCGCGTGATCGAGCCGCTCGGCGCCACGCTGGAGATCGCGCGCAACGGCCGCGAGGCGCTCGAAGCGCTCGCGCGTCCCAACGAGATCGACCTCGTTCTGATGGACGTGATGATGCCCGAGATGGACGGCCTCACCGCCATGACCGAGATTCGCAAGCAGCATGAGCACGCGCGCCTGCCGATCATCGCGCTGACGGCGAAGGCCATGCAGAGCGATCGCCAGAAATGTCTCGAGGCGGGTGCGGACGACTACATATCCAAACCCATCGATGTCGATAAGCTCGTATCGCTGTGCCGCGTCTGGTTGCGGCAGCGTTGACGTGAGATGTCAGATCAGACGGCCCACTTGATGAACGAAAGCATGCACGACGAAGAAGCCACGTTCGATATCGAACTGAAGCTGATTCTGGAGGCCATCTACCTCAAGTATCAGCACGACTTCCGGCACTATTCGGTGAGTTCGCTGCGGCGCAGGCTCGGCCAGGCAGTGCGCGATCTCGAATGCGCGACGCTCTCGCAATTGCAGGAGCGCATTCTGCGCGACCCGTCGCTCTTCGGCAGGCTATTCCAGTACCTCACCGTGCAGGTGAGCGAGATGTTCCGCGACCCGCAGTATTTTCGTGCGATTCGCGAGACGATCGTGCCGATTCTGCAGACTTATCCTTCGATCAAGGTATGGGTCGCGGGATGCAGCAGCGGCGAGGAACTGTGGTCGCTCGCGGTGCTGTTCGCCGAGGAACGGCTCGCCGAGCGCACCGTGTTCTACGCGACCGACATCAACGCGGAAGCCTTGCGTATCGCGGAAAACGGCATCTATTCGCTGGATCGCATGGCGGGGTTCAGCCAGAACTACCTCGCGGCGGGTGGCAAGCGTTCGCTCTCCGACTACTATCACGCGGCCTATGGCGCGGCGAAATTCTCGCAGACGCTCAAGTCGCGTGTGGTGTTCGCGGATCACAGCCTCGCCACGGACAGCGTGTTTCTAGAAGCGCATCTCGTCTCGTGCCGCAACGTGCTGATCTATTTCGACCGCGCGTTGCAGGACCGCGCGCTCGGCCTTTTCAGCGATTCGCTCGTGCGGCGCGGCTTTCTCGGACTCGGCAGCAAGGAGAGCCTGCGTTTTTCGAAACATGCGGACCAGTTCGCCGACTTCAATCCGCGCGAGCGGCTTTATCAGAAGGTATAGCGATGAGCACACAGATGCAGCGCCCGCTCGTCTTCGACGCTGTCGTGATCGGCGCGTCGGCGGGCGGCGTCGAGGCGCTGAATCTGCTGTTGCCGGCGCTGCCGAAAGCGTTCGCGCCGTCGGTTCTCGTCGTGGTGCATGTGCGGCAGGGTCAGCCGAGCCTGTTGCCCGACCTGTTCGCGCAACGCTGTGCAATCGCTGTGCGCGAACCCTTCGACAAGGACGAGATCGCGCCGGGCACGGTGTATTTCGCGCCGCCGGGGTATCACATGCTGGTCGAGGCGGAAGATGGCGCGGCGCCTTCCATCGCGCTGTCGGTCGATCCGCCCGTGCGCTTTTCGCGGCCATCGGTGGATGTGTTGTTCGAATCGGCGGCGCACGCGTATCGCGAGCGGCTGCTCGGCATCGTGCTGTCGGGCGCCAACGACGATGGCGCGCGCGGCGCGCTGGCGATTCGCGATGCGGGCGGCGCGTGTTGGGCGCAGGACCCGCGCACGGCTTCCTCGTCCGCGATGCCGCTTGCGGCTATCGAAAACGGCGCGGTCCGAGAGGTCCTGACGCTGGAGCAAATGGTGACGCGTCTTTCCACGCGCATCGGGTACTTATCAGAGAATAAGTTAGGCAATGAGGCAGGCAATGAAGCTGGAAGCGACGCAGGAAGCAAAACAGGCAATGCAGGCAAGGGGAGCCGCTAAATGACGCAACCCATTTATGTGCTGATCGTCGATGACATCCGCAACAACATCACCGCACTCGAGGCGTCGCTGGCCCGGCCGGATCTCTCGGTGCTGAAGGCGGAATCGGGACCGGCCGCGCTCGAACTGCTGCTCAAGCACGACGTCGCGCTCGCCATTCTCGATGTCAACATGCCCGGCATGGACGGCTTCGAACTTGCCGAACTCATGCGCGGCAGTCCGCGTACGGCGCATGTGCCGATCATCTTTCTGACCGCGACCGCGCAGGACGGCAACCGCACGTTTCGCGGCTACGAAGCGGGCGCGGTGGACTTTCTCTACAAGCCGTTCGATTCGCGCATCCTTAATTCGAAGGTAGATGTCTTCATTCAGATGGAGCGTCAAAAGCAGCAACTCGCGACGCAACTCGCAACCGTGCAGCAACTGCTCGATGCAAACGAGATGCTGATGGCCGTGCTCGGTCACGACCTGCGCACGCCGCTGTCGGCCGTGATCGCTTCGGCGGAATATCTCGCGCGCTTCGTGCCGGACGAGAATGTCGCGAATATCGGCAACCGCATCAAGTCGAGCGGCATGCGCATGGTTCGCATGGTCGATCAGTTGCTGAACCTCGCGCGTCTGCGCGGCGGCCGCGTGACCTTGCAGCCGCGTTCCGTGGAACTCGCGACGCTCGCGAAGAATATCGTCGAGGAATACGAGGCGCGTGTCGGCAAGGGGCGCATCTTCGTGCTGCGCCACGGCGATACGCTTTTGCAAGGCGACGGCGATCTGCTTTCGCAAGTGTTTTCGAATCTCATCGGCAACGCGTTGCAGCACGGGCTCGAAGGCTCGGCCATTCAAGTGCGTCTCGAAGGCGGCAAGGACGACGTGACCATCGTCGTGCAGAACGCGGGCGAGATTCCGCCTGAAGTGGTGCCGACCATCTTTGCGCCGTATCGCTCGGGGCGGCGTCAGAGCGAGTCCAGCGGCCTCGGGCTCGGCCTCTACATCACGCGCGAAATCACCGAAATGCATGGCGGCGACGTGACGGTGCAATCGTCCGCGCAGGCGGGCACGGTGTTCGAAGTGCATCTGCCGCGCACGCCGCGTCCGCGTCCTGGCGAACGCACGGATTCCGCGCAGCCGTTCCGTCTCAGCTGAAGCGCGAAATCGAGCTGATCCTGAAGCGTTTCGATACGCCGTCTACAATGCGGCCTATCAACGCTTACGAGGGGAATGCGCGATGCCTGGCCCGGATCTGGATACGAGAATCGAAACCTATTACGTGCACGTGAAAGGTGTCGTGCAGGGCGTGGGCTTTCGACATCACACCGTGAGGCGCGCGCATGCGCTCGGCGTGCGCGGCTGGGTCGCGAATCTCGAAGACGGCTCGGTGGAGGCGATCGTACAAGGCGCGGCCAATCAAGTCGACTTGATGCTCGAATGGCTGCGACGCGGGCCGCCGCATGCCCGCGTCACCGAGTTCTTCAGCGAAGAACGCTACGTCGAAAAGCGCTACGAGCGCTTCGAGCAGCACTGAATCAACGCGCCACCAACAAACTCTCCGCGAACTGCCATTCCTCGTCGCGCCACTGATGCGAGCATTCGAAGCCCGCGTCGGCGGCCATTGGCGCGACTTCATCGGCGGCGTACTTGTGGCTGCTTTCCGTCCAGATCGTCTCGCCTTCGCGGAACTCGACACGCAGATCCGCACTTGGCACATGCGCCGTCAGCGCACGCTTGGCTCGCAGATGCATTTCGATACTGCGTGCTTCGGAATTGAAGCGCGCGACGTGCTCGAAGGCATCGAGCGGAAAATCGCCACCCAGTTCGCGGTTGATGCGCGCCAGCAAGTTCAGGTTGAATGCAGCCGTCACGCCGATGGGATCGTCGTACGCGGCAATCAACGTCGGCAGCGGTTTGAGAAGGTCGGTGCCGAGCAAAAGGGCATCGCCGGGAGCGAGCATGCTGCGTATCGACTGTAGAAACTTGGTTGCCGCGAGCCGCGAAAAATTACCGATGGTGCTGCCGAGAAACAGCACGAGCAGCCTTTCGCCTTCCTTCCGTTTGGCGCTGACTTCCGACAAGCCGGCCAGATAATCGCGCTCATAACCGACGATCGAAATGCGCTCGATATCGCCCAGTTCCCGGCGGCACAACTGCAAAGCGGTGCGCGATATTTCAATCGGGTAATAGGCGGTGGGCTGCTTTTTACAAAGCGCCTCCAGAATGCGGCGCGTCTTGCGGCCGCTGCCGCTGCCGAGTTCGGCGACCTTCACGTTGCCCGGCATTGCCGCGACGATATCGGCGGCATGTTCCGTGAGCACGCGCTCTTCGGCGCGCGTCACGCCGTATTCGGGCAGGGCAGTGATGACTTCGAAAAGGGCCGAGCCCACTTCGTCATACAGATACATCGACGGCAATTCTTTTTGCGGCTCTTTCGACAACCCGGCGCGGACGGCCTCGGCAAAGGCACTGTCGACGCGGGTGGATAGGGCGGGTTGAATCATGACGTCTCCATCTATGCGGCGTTTTATTCGCGTGCCGTCCTTCGTTGCAACGGCGCGGCGCTTGGATGCTGCTGATGCAATGACGTGAGCGGCTTCGCTCGAATCAGGCAGGTGAAACCGTTGGGTTAGATATGAAGAGTCGCCCATCGGCATGACGGGTTGAAGACAACGTCGTGCTCGGTGAAGTTCATCCGGCGCGAAAAGCGAACTAGCGAAGCAAAAAACGCGCACGACCCAAGGCGAAGTTTGAAGCACGCTCTGAATAGCGTCGATGCACAGCGTTTAGAATGCGCAGTTCCCGCTTCGCTCGAGCTTTCACTCATTGATGAATCAGCACGTTCTCGGGCGCGGCATCGCGCTTTCCGTTGTCGCATCGGCGCTCTTCGCGCTCATGTCGGGCTACACCAAATGGCTCGCGCCGCTCGATGGCCTCGACATCTTCGCCTGGCGCATCGTGTGGACCATGCCCGGCGCGCTGCTGCTCGTCGCCTTGCGTAATCGCTGGCCGCAATTGTGCGCGCTCATTGGAAAGCTTGCTCGAACCCCGAGTCTGCTTTTGGCGTTCGCCACGGTCGCCGCCTTGCTTGGCCTGCAATTATGGATTTTTCTTTGGGCGCCGTTGCATGGACGCGCGCTCGAAGTGTCGCTTGGCTACTTTTTGTTGCCCCTCGGGATGGTCCTGCTGGGTCGCTTTTACTATCACGAAGCGCTCGATCGTCTGCAATGGGCGGGCGTCATTGCGGCGGCGCTTGGCGTGGCGCATGAGCTCGTCATGTCGCATGCGTTCGCTTGGCCGACGCTCGTCGTCGTGCTCGGCTATCCACCGTATTTCATCTTGCGGCGACGCCTGAACGCGGACCCGCTCGTTTCCTTCGCGATAGAGATGATGTTGCTCGCGCCGGTCGCAATCGTCATGTTGTTCGCACGGAATTCGTTTTCTATGGCTGCAAGCGACGCGCGCTTGTGGATGCTGTTGCTTCCCGGACTCGGCGCGTTGAGCACGGTTGCGCTCGCGTCTTATCTGCGCGCGAGCCGTTATTTGCCGCTCGCGCTCTTCGGCATTCTGGGCTATGTCGAACCGGTCTTGCTGGTCGGCGTGGCAGTGCTCGTACTCGGCGAGCCGTTCTCAGCGACGCAACTCGGAACCTATGTGCCCATCTGGATTGCCGTGGCGCTGACCGCCGTGCACAGCGCGCGGCTGCTACGGCGTGAACGCATGTCGGCGGCGAGTTTGCCGGTCAGCGAACATCACGCGAGTATCGAGCATGAGATTGGCGCGGAACACAGCGAGCGCGTGGAGCCGATGCAATAAAAAAGGCGAGCCCGTGAGCTCGCCTTGCCTGAACGCATCGATGCAACCGATGCGCGATGCGCCTACGCGCAGCCTCCCTGACTGCCTGCTGCGTCTACTGTTTGCATCGGCGGCCGTTTTTTGCGTCGCTGGATTTCGCGACTTGTTACTTGTCGGCCTTCGTTTTGGCTCCCCACCGGCACCTTCGCTGCGCCCCGTTAAACCTTGATGCGCTGTTTTTTTCGTCGCGATGCAGATGAAACGCCGCGCTTCAGTGGCGCGTTGACGTCCGTCTGGTGACAAAGGGTAACGAGTCGCGAGCAAATGAAACGGCGCGTTAAAACGCCGAGCGTCGTGGAAAGTCTTTACCGATTCAACATGCCAAGTGTTACGGCCAAACACATATGTCGGCATTTATAGCAGCGCCGTGGAAATACTTCGACATCCGAACGAATGCCTGCCGCAGGACCAACTTGTAAGCGTTGAAATGTACGGTTACCAACTGCATCAGTTATTTCTTCATCGCCTGCTTAAGATGACTCTACGAACCCGGCTCACGGGAATTGGAGAGTCTCATGAAACGCGCAGCACTTGTCTTGTTGATGATCGGAAGTCTGTCGGTGGCAGGACAGGCGTCGGCCCACGGGCGCGGCGGCGGCTACGGCGGCCACGGTGGTGGCGGCAATGGCGGCGCGATTGTCGGCGCGTTGATCGGCGGCGCTGTGCTGGGTGCCATCGTAAGCTCGGTGGCGAATGCGCAGCCTGTCTACGCACAGCCGGCTTATGCGCAACCGGCCTATGCGCAGCCCGTGTATGCACAACCTGCGGTTCCTCCTGGCTATTGCTACGACGGCTATCGCCGCGCCTACGTGCCCTGCGCGCCCGCTGGCTACGGATATTGATTGCCCGACCATCGCCGCCACGCGGCACGACGTTTGCGCTAACAAGTCCACGTGCGTTGCAGCGTCTCTGCGGCCTGGACGGACGATGGATGGACACGTGAAACGCAAACTTTTGGAGACTTGCTATGAGCGCGACTAAGAAGCTGGTGATCTCGGCACTGGTGTTGGGTCTTTCGGGCGGTGTCTACGCGCAAGCCGGAGGCGGAGGCGGCGCAGGTGGTGGTGCGGGCGGCGGCGGTGGCGGCGGCGCGGGGATGGGGTCGGCAGGTGCGGGCGGCAATGGCGCCGCGGGCGCTGGCGCTGGCATGGGCGCGTCGGGCAAGGGTGGTGGCGTCGGCATGAGCGGCGCGACAGGCACGGGTGTCGGCGGCTCGTCGGATGGCACGAGCGGAACCGGCACAGGCGCGAAGAGTGGCATGAACAACGGGGTCAACAACAACATGAACCCGGGAACCATGCAGCGCAGCACGCCGGACAGTACCGGCAACGCTAACGGTGCACAAAAGAGCTACTGATGTCGTGGTACGTGTACGCTAGCGCGCATGCAGGTGCGATCGCCGGGGCAGGTTGCGGCATCCGCTATGCAGCGGCGCGCGAACAACGAAAGATTGAATCGGGAATAACGTTTTACTGCTCGGTCGCGGACGCTGCACTTGCCGCCGCTGCCGGCTCGAATGTCTTGACGCGCAAACTGACCTTTTCGGCATAAGCGCGTGAACCGCCGTAGCTTTTCAGCGCGGCGTCGATATCGCCCTGTGCGGACTTCAGATAGCCGTGCAGGATAGCCGAACCCACTTCGATATTGGTTTCCGGCTCTGTCAAATCCACATCGCGAACCAACTTCTTGTGAGCGGAAGGCACGACCTGCATGAGACCGGTTGCGTCGTTCGGGCCGTGGGCCGTTTCCTTGAAGCGCGATTCTATGGAAATGATCGCAAGCAACAATGCCGGCGGAAGCGAGTATTTCGATGAAGACGCCATTACCGCCGATGCGATGGTCTGCGCCTTCTCGCGTGCGACGCCGAACTTGCGAACGATCAATTCCGAAATCTTGTGACTGACTTGCTTTGTTTTTACGTCGTTGCCCGAGGGCGCCTGCGTGTCGTTTTGGCCGCCGGGCTGCACGGCTTCTTGCGCGCTTGCAGCTTGTGCGAGGCTGATCAGTAGAAGGATTGAGAGAATATTTCGACGCATCGGACTGGGTAATCTTGAGGAAAGCGCATTATAGCTTCATAAAAAAGTCTTGCGGATCATGGGCTTGTCTTAAATATGATGAATATTTTTGCAATTCGGTATTGCTTACTCGGTAAATCAGGTGCGCTCTGCGCGCTTCGCCGTGGGCGCTGAGATGCCAGCGCCGGCTTCATCGGAGAGACGTGCGAACATTGGAAGAGACATCAGGACGACTGCCGCCGTCGCCAAAAAGGCGCTCGCTAGTTGCCAGCGTTCGGTCTGAACGCTGCCAGAAATCAGCATCGTGGCTTGAATCGTCCCGGCCGCGACGGTTACACCAAGCGCCTTCATCAACTGCTGCGCGGTGCCCTGAAACGAAGTCGCGGCGGCGAGGCGCGGCTTCGGAACATCGGCGAAAGCGAGCGCGCCCATCGTCGCGAAACTGAGCGAGCGGCCTAATCCGCCGACGAGGAGCAGCACGAAGATGGCGGCTGCGGGCCAAGCCTGCGACATCGTCGAGCACACGACCAGAACCAGCGCAAAGATCACGCTGCCTGCGCACAGAACCGCGCGCACGGAGAATCGCCGGAGTGCGAGCGCGGTCATCGGACGCATGCAAAAAGAGCCGAGCGCGCTTGCAAAAGTCAGCAGTCCGCTAGCGGACGCGCTGTAACCGAAGCCGGTCTGCAAGGTGAGCGGCACGAGAAAAGGCAGCGCACCGGCGCCCGCGCGGAAGAGGCTGCCCGCGACCGTGGCCGCGTGAAATGTCGGAATGGCAAGCAGCGAGAAGTCGATGGCAGGATTCTCCACGCGCCGGCAGTGAACGACGGTTGCCCAGAACAGTAGGAGGCCGACCGCGACGCATGCCCAGGGCAGCCCTTCGGGCATCACGCCGCGTCCCGCGCTTTCGATTCCGATCATGAACAGACTCAGCGATGTCCCTGAAAGCAGCATGCCGCGCAAATCCGGTGGCGTGCGGCTTTCAGGCGGCGAGGGCGGCAAGAGCTTCCACGTGAGGACGAGACCGATCGCGCCCACCGGGACGTTGACCCAGAAGATGCTGCGCCAGGAGAGCGCATCGGTGAGAAAGCCGCCGAGCGGCGGCCCAAGCAAGGGGCCGACAAGCGCGGGCATGGTGAGCCACGTGGTCGCTTGCAGCAGCTCTTCGCGCTTCACGCCGCGAAAGAGGATCAGGCGGCCGACGGGCACCATCATCGCGCCACCCAGACCTTGCACGATGCGCGCGCCGATGAGTTGCGGAAGATTCGCCGCCGCCGCGCAAGCGATCGACGCGAGCGTGAACGTGGCGATTGCCCACATGAAAACGCGCCGCGCGCCGAAGCGGTCGGCCACCCAGCCGCTCGCCGGAATGAAGACCGTGAGCGCAACTAGATAAGCGGTAATGGCGCTGCTCAGATGGACGGGATCGATATGCAGGTCGCGCGCCATCGTGGGAATGGCGGTCGCGACGATGGTGCCGTCCATGTTCTGCATGAAGAGCGCCGAGGCCACGACGGCAGCGGTGATGCGAAAGTTGCCGTCGTTCACGATGCAGTGTGTGCTCGCACGCTGCATGGGCGCTGCAAGGCATTTCGAGTGGATGACGAGTGCATGCCCGCCAGTCTACGCGAAGCCCGCGGAGGCGCGCGGGTCGCCTCTCAATTCCGCAGTGCGATGTCTTCGGCGTATTCCAGATAGTGAGCAAGCGGCGGCGTGCCGCGTGCGGCGTCCTTCGCTTCGTCATCCCAGCGGCGCAACGCCAAGGCATCTTCGGCGAACGGGCGCGCCAGAAAATCGCGCGCTTCGTCGGCATCGAATACGCCGCCTTGCAGCTGCAAACTGCGCACCGAATCGGGCGAAAGAAGCGCGTGATATGAGGCATCGACCGCGCAGAGGCAGCGCTTGGCATCCACGTGAAGGCGGATCGGTTCGAGCACGGCATCCGCGAACAGCGGGCGTAAGAACGGCAGCGCGTAATACTGGTGGAGATCGTCGATACCGCGTGTAGTCGGCGTATCGCCCTGCAAATTCAACAGATGCCCGAGGTCGTGCAGCAATGCCGCGACGATCAACTCGCGTTGCGCGCCCGCCTGCTCCGCGAGATACGCTGTCTGCAGCGCGTGTTCGAGTTGCGTGACGGGCTCGCCGCTATAGGCAAGCGCCCCGTAGGTGTCGAAGAGATGCCGGATGTCGTTGAGGGAGAGCGCCATCTTCCTGTGCAGTGCGAGGAGAAACGGTGATTGTCGCGAGTCTTCATGACGTGCCGATGGCATCGCGCACCTGCATAAAACCACTGTTTTTAGCGTGTTACGATGCCCTTCGACCCGTCAATCATTCAATGCAGATGGCAACGTTATACGAAACGCTTGGAGTAGGCGAGCACGCAACCGAGGAAGAGATCAAGCGCGCTTATCGCAAGGCCGCGATGCGCTCGCATCCGGATCGCAACGCGGGTAACGAAGACGCCGCACGCGCGACGTTTCAAGAGATCAAGGAAGCCTACGCCATACTTTCCGATCCCGCGCAACGCGAAGTCTACGATCGCATTTTCGCGGAGGAGGTCGCGCGTCTGCATAAGGCGCAAACGGAGCGCGAAGCGAAGGAGCGTGAAGTACGCGAGGCGCTCTATGCGGAATATGTATCGCTCGCCATGCGGTTCGCATCACAAGGGCATAACCGCGATGTCGTCTTCGGCGCGCTGCTTGGACAGCAATGCGAGGAAGTGCAAGCGCGGCAAATCGCGGATAGCGCGATAGCGCTGCATGATTCGCGACAGACGGCTGACGCCGAGCCAGCCGAAGAACCCGTCGTTGAAAAGAAACTGGCGGGTCCCACGATCAATCCGCTTGGTTCCATGTGGTTCCAGTTTCTCAACAACCTGAAGCTTTAAATCGATGCCGTGCTACGCGGCCAGTCTTTCGCCACGCATGTTACGGTGACGCGGCGCGGGCGGATACACACACCAGTGGCCGTCGTCGTGACGGAAGAAAAACAGCGCGCGCGATGCAGCGCCCTGCAGCGTTTCCACACAAACGAAGCGGCGCCGGTCTGTGCGCGTGCGGCTGAATTGCCTGACATGGACCGGCGTGCTTCCGGGCGCCAGCCATTTTTCGACCTGATAGCGAAGGGATTGCTCTTTCGTGCATTTCATTCCGAGTCTCCAACACGCGGCATTCATGTTCGGGCTAACGGCCAGATGCGCTCAAGGCTTTACGCCCCGCCACTGAAATAACTATGCCGCAATGCATCACGTACCTGACAAAGCACTTTAACTCTACGCCTGAAAACCAGGCGCCTGCTCCAAGTTTGCGAAATAGCAACACGCTCACTTTGAACTGGCGGAGTACGGCTTCGAGTCGATTGAATGGTCATTCAACGCGATGGACGGGTATGTACGCGAACGGTCATATCAATGATCCGATGCGTGCGCTATCCGTCATTTGTGTAAGAGCCAGTTCCGTGCCGCGGCGCGGCATTTTTTTAGAGCGGCCGTGCGAAACTCAGTTCGTGGCCGTCGGGATCGGTCAGATGGAAGTAGCGCTCGTTCCAGGGCGCATCGCGCGGCGCGAAGTGCGGTTTCGTTCCGCAGGCAAGCGCACGGCGATAAAAAGCATCCACGTCGGAGACATGAATGATGAAGCGGCCCCACCATTGAACGGGACCATGTGTTTCGGTCGTGATGTTGAGAAAGGACGCACCTAGCGCAAAAGAAGTGAATGCCTCGTTCGCGCCGCCATGCACGATACGAAAACCGAGCGCTTCGTAAAAGGCGACGGCACGGGGCATATCGTGCGTGGCGAGCGTAACGGCGCTGAGACTTTCAATGCGCGGGTCGTCTTGATTCGAATCGGTCATGTCATCCAGTGTGATGATGATGCGACACGAGCGGCAGCACGTTCAAATCCGGATGCGTACCATCGACGATACTTCGGCCGACATGCCGCGCGTCGTCGGCTGCGTCGTCGGGAGTCTTGAACGCGTCGTCGCCATCGGAATGAAAATGCACGGCGTCGCCAGGCGTATCCGCATGCGCGCCGGGTCTGCATACATAGGCAATATAAAGGTAGCTGTTAGACGCGGATTCAGGCGCTGCCTTGATTTGCGGCAGTGCATGAATCTCGAAGCCTTCGTATTCGAAAACGTGACACTTCGGCGTGGGGTCGTCGGGCATGATCGCCTCCTTTCCATCTTCGCGCGGGCTATTCAACGTTACTCCTGTTGGCGCGATGAATCCATGTTTAAGCGCGTTGAAACGAACGATACGCTTGCTCCGCAGCGCGTTGGACGTTATGTTGAGCCACGGGCCTTTCGCCCGACGAGACTTCAACCATGACCGTCATCCGTCGCGTAGTGCGTGCGCTGTTTCTCGTGGTTATCGCAAGCTTAGGCTTTGCTACAGGCAACGCCGGTGCGCAGAACGAGAAGCCGTCGCTTGCACTCATCGACTGCACGCTTATCGACGATAACGCCGCGTATAACGATGCCGACATCAACCGCATCCAGAGCCAGCGCCTCGCGATGATCGGCACCGCGCTGCGCGACGACATGCGTGAGCGTGGCCTGTTCCGCATTGCCGATAACGCGCCCGCCAAGGACCTCATCGCGTCGCTTCAAGGGGCGCAAGACATGAGCGCCTGCAACGGCTGCGAACTGCGCGTAGCGCGCCAACTTGGCGTGGAGCGCGTGGGCATTTGCTGGGTGCAGAAGATCAGTAATCTGATCCTCAACATGAACCTTCGTGTGGAAGATGCCAAGAGCGGCGCCACGCTCTTTCAACGTTCCGTCGATATACGCGGCAACACGGATCTCTCGTGGCAGCGTGGCGCCAAGGCGCTCGTCGTCCTGCTCGCCGACGATCCTTCGATGAAGCCCTGACGCGGCGATTGAACCCACGGAAACGAATTCGGGAGTTTCTCCCGCCTTCCGGCGTTGCCAGAGCGGCGCATGTTGGGCTAAGTTCCATTCGGGCACGCCCGTTCGACGCGGTCGCGGTGCCTGTCAAAACAAATTCGATTCGAACACGAATCAAAGCCGGAGACGACCATGCAAGCCAGATACAGGGCGGCGCGCTTTGCCTGCGCGTCGGTACTCGCGCCGACGCTCGCGCTTGCCGCAAGCTCCACGCACGCGGCCACGCCCACCGCCTACGTGACGACCGAGTCCGCCGGTGTCGGCGTCATCGATCTGGGCGATCTCTCGCTCAAGCAAACTTTCGATGTGGGCAAAGACGGTCCGCGCGGCCTGAGTCTCAACAAGGAAGGAACACGCCTTTACGTCGCGAACAAGGAGACAGCGGACCTTTCGGAGATCGATACATCGACGGGTAAGGTCGTGCGGCGCGTGAAGATCGGCAAGAATCCGGAGTTCGTGCGCGTGCGTGGCGGCTTCGCTTACGTGACCTACGAGCCGGGCGAATCCGGCGGTCCTCCGAAGCCCGGTCAACCCGAAAAGGACGATGACGATCCCAATGCGCCGCCCGCCGAGATCGCCATCGTCGATCTCAAGACGCTTAAGGTTCTGCGCTCAGTCAAGAGCGGGCACGAAACGGAAGGCGTGGAATTCTCGGCCGATGGCAAGTCCATTCTCGTGACCAATGAAGGTGACGACACGGTGTCGGTGTATCGCGTGGGCAGCGGCAAGTTCGTGCGCACGGTCACGTTGCCGAAAGGTTCGCGCCCACGCGGCATCAAGGTATCGCCGGATGGCAAGCAGTATGTCGTGACGCTCGAGAACACAAACAAATTCACCGTGCTCGATGCGGCCGATCTCAAGATCGTCAAGACCGTCGACACGAAGACGGGCCCGTATGGCGTATCGTTCGATCCTTCGGGCAAGCGTCTTCTCGTTGCCGCTTCGCGCGACAAGACCTTGCAAGTCTTCGATGGCAAAAGCTTCGAGCACTTAAGCGATGTACCGATTGGTCAACGTTGCTGGCACTTCAGCTTCACGCCCGATGGCTCGAAGATTCTCTTTGCATGTGGACGGTCCAACGCCGTGTATGTGCTCGATGCATCGAACTATCAGACGGTCAAGCAGATCGGTGGTCTACCGCTCGCATGGGGCATCGTGACGTATCCGCCGAGCGCGGGATCGATCGAAGGGCGTTGAGCTTGATGCATGAAACGTGATGGCCGCCATGCGCGGCCATTTCGGTTTGTGCCTTGCATCGTTTCGTAAAGGAATCCGCGCCGCTCAAGAGAGCGCTGGTAGTATCGGGACAGGCTCGACGGCGAGGTGCACCATGTTCACATTGGCCGAGGCTTTCCAGGAGCTCCTGGATTCGCCCTCACGTAAGCGTCTGTTGATCGCAGCTCAAGGCGGCACTGCCAATTGTCATTGGCTACCCGCATACGTCGGCAAGCATGGCGAGTTTCGTTGCGACCCGCGCGCTGCTAACATCGAAATAGACGACGATGCCGCCGAAGCAATCCGCCTCTTCTCCGCTGGTTCGCTTTCTTCATGCGCGCTCGTCGTGCATCTGGGTGAGCTTGGCGTCGGCGCACTCGTCATGGGTCCCGAATCGCCAAGCGACGCCATGCGCATGCTCGAACAACTCAAGGCCAACGCGCTTGGCCGCTTTGTCGAAAACTATCTGGCGGAATTGCAGCAGCGCAGGCCAGCTAAGGTTTATCCCTTCAAGCCGCGTTGAAACATAATTCGGATGGCTGATAAAACCATCTTTGACAATTCGAAGCAGGAAGGCGCGGATAATGTCGAGCCGAACCCGACCGCGGAAAAGCCGCTGCGCTCAACATGCCAAAGATATCCGTCGTCATCCCGACTTACAACGCAGAGCGCTTCATCGTCGAAACGCTGCAATCGTTGCTGAATCAGGACGCCGATTTCGAAGTCCTGATTCTCGATGACGCGAGCCATGACGACACGCTTGCACGCGTGCGCAGCCTGAACGACGCGCGCATTCGCATCTTTTCCCTCGAGCATAATCAGGGGCGCGCGAGCAACGCAAACCGTGGCTTCAATCTATGCCGTGGCGAATACATTGCGCGCATCGATCACGATGACATTTCCGAGCCGGGCAGACTTCGCAAGCAAGCGGAATATCTCGATGCGCATCCGCATGTCACCGTGCTCGGCACGCAAATCCGCCACTTCGGTGAAGATTCCACCGTCAGCAATTTTCCGCTCGAAGACGGCGAGATAAAGGCGCGTTTCATGATCGGCGCGGCTTACCTCGCCAATCCGAGCGTGATGTTCCGGCGCGCGTTCATCCAGCGCTTCGAGATTCGCTACGATCCGAATCTGCACATTGTGGATGATCTCGGCTTCTGGTTCGACTGCATGCTGCATGGCGCGCGCTTCGCTAACCTTGCAGAGCCTTTGACGGCATACCGGATTCATCGAGAGATGACGTCGTTGAATCTCGATGTCGTAAAGCTCTACGAAGCCAAGAAGCGCCTTTTCATGCGTATCTTTCCCACGTTCTTTCCGCGTCTCACCGGACATGACGTGCAACGCCTGTGTACGTTGCACGATTGGCCACTCAAGCCGGAAGCCGAACTCGATACATTGATCGACGCGTATCGCGCGGGCGGCGTCGCCCTTTCGCAGATCGACACGCGCTATGGTGTAAGCGCACTCGAACTCGAGTATCGAATGGTCGATATGCTCGATCGCAAATGGCGGGCGTCAGCACAGACCTATCCTCGTAGCGAAGAGGACAAGTTCCGCTGTCACCGCGCGATTGCGGAAGCAATGAGTCAACTCAAGCATGCTTGAGCGGCATACTCACTTCCACGCATAGCGCATCCCCACCCACACGCCACGCGGCGCGCCAACACCCAGAAATTGCTCGTTGGTGGTATCCGCGCCGTTGAACGTGTGATTCGGTCCGTTGAAGAAGTTCTCGCCAAGAATGGCGAAGTTCGCGTAGCGCTTGTTCAACAGATTCTTTACGGTCGCATAGACCTGCAACTGCTTGGTCACGTTGTAGGTCGTATCGAGATCGATCAGAAAGTAGCCGGCAATGCTGCCATTCGTGTCCTGATTGTTCTCGTCGCCGCGCGCGAAGATGCTGCTGCGATACGTGAGGTTGCTGCCGATATTCCATTGCGGCAGCGCGTTGTAGTCGAGTCGCACCTTGACCGTATTCGCCGGAATGCCCGGAATGCGATCGCCGGAGTGAACGGTGATATTGCCGGCGTCATCCGCGCTCGAATTGCTGGCGCTGCTCTCGGTCCATGTCGAACGATAAGTCGCGTTCACGTAGCTATAGCTCGCGGCCATGCCGACCGGTCCCCATTGCGTGCGGCCCGCGAGTTCGAAGCCTTGCCTGCGCGTCTTGCCCACGTTCTGAAAGTAGCCGAGCGTGCTTGCCGCGCCCTGGCTACTGACGAACTGGATATCGTCGGAAAGGGTCGTGCTGTAGGCCGCCGCGCTCCATGTCGTCGCGTTGCCAAGGCGTCCACGCGCGCCCACTTCGAAGGTGCGCGAAATCACCGGCTTGAGGTCGGGGTCGGCGATGAAATCGTTCGGCAGCGAGCACGGTGCGGCCGGGTCGGCGCAAGCGAGTTCGATAGCCGTCGGCGAACGCATGCCTTCGTTATACGTGGCGTAGGCGGTGAAGGAGCGCGTCGGATTCCAGTTGAAACCGATAGCCGGATTGAAGCGCGAGAACGTGTGATTGCCATCGAGTAATGGCTGCACGCCGCTCTCGTCACCGATCACCGCCTTCGACCAGTTATAGCGCCCGGCGAGCGTCATGGACCATTGCTGCGTGAAAGAGAAGGTGTTCTCGAAGTAGATGCCCCAGTTCTGATTGCGCGTCTTGGCGTCCGTCTGCGGAACGAACGGACCCATGCCGATGGTCGCGCGGCTATCCGTGAACTCGGCATCCTGCGACGATTGCGAAAAATGCGAGTTGGCGAAGTCGCCCGCCGCACCGATCACCAACTGGTTGTCCTTGCCGAAGAGCTTGTTGAGCAAGGTGAGTTGCAGGCTTGCGCCGTAGCTGTCCGTGACGATCACCGACTGGTCGTTGGTGGCCTGCGTGAGATCGATATCGTCGTCATCGTCGCCCTCCACGGTGCCGAAGTCGTCGTTGACGTTGCTGCTCACGTTCTTGTTGCGATAGTGACGGTAGTACAGATTGCCGCTCAACTGGATGTTCGGCGTGATGTAACGATCCGCCGACAGCGTGATATAGCCGACCTGATTCTCGTTGGTATCTGGGAACGTATAGGCTTGCTTGAAGTTGTTGAGGAACGAGCGCGGGATCGTCTGCGAGCCGTTTAGCGTGTTGTCCGCACCGCCCATCGAAAGGGAGATGGTCGTATCGGCGTCGGTGTAGCGCAGCTTGCCGAAGGCCTGGCGCAAGCGGCTCGAATTCTGCGCCGCCCAGCCGTTATCGTTCGTGATGTTGGCCGTGAAGTAGTAGTCGAGATGATCGCCGATCAACCCGCCTTGTTCGAACTGCGCCACCTTGCGGCCGAACGAACCGAAGCTCACATCCACCGCGCCGCCAGGGTTGTCCCGGCCGTTCTTCGTCGTCACCGCGATTGCGCCACCCAGCGTGTTCAAGCCGAACGTCGGGTTCGAGCCGGGAATGATCTGCATCGTGCTGATGGCGGCCTGCGGAATCAGGTCCCAGTTCACGACATCGCCGAACGGCTCGTTGATGCGTACGCCATCCAGAAACACCGAAAGGCCCTGTGGCGTGCCGAGCAGCGGCGAAGCCGTGAAGCCGCGATAGAGAATGTCCGTCTGCGATGGGTTGCCTTGCGCGTCGTTGATATCGACGCTGCCGACGTTCTTCTGCAAATAATCAGTGATGTTCTGGGAATGCTGCGCGTCGATCTGGCTGCCCTTGATGGTCTGCACGTTCGCGGGCACCTTTTCGAGCGGCGTGCCGACGCCGATGAGCGGTGTCGTGCCCACCACGACTACCGTGGGCAAGTCGGTATTCGGCGGCGGACTCGCTTCGACGACCGGTGCCACAACGGCGGGAGGCACCTCTGGAGCGCTTGCCGCCTGCGCCCATGCGCCGACGGTGATGCTGGCGAACGCACCGCCGAACACGAGCCGCAATCCGGCTCGGGGTTTGAACCGATGCGCTGACTTGCGCTCGCGCGGCATGCTTCTCATCGTCGTCTCCTCTTGTTATTGCAATGTCGGCTTGAGGTAAGTTCCTTTCATTGAAAGCGTCGCATAAGAACACGCGCGCGCACCGGGAGCTTTTCCCGATTCAGCAGGGAAGCGTTCCCAATCGCACAAACGGTGTCGGGCCCGAGGATGAAGCCGTGCGTAGAATGCATTCCGTGATACCAAACGAATCTCTTCCCTCGCTCTCCGAACGCCCGCCCGCGCGTTCCATGCGCTCGACCGTATGGAGCGATCTCGCCTGCGTCGTTCTTATCACGGTGCTGGCCGGCATGCTGTTCGCGGCCTTCGACTTCAACGAGTTCACCTACCGATGGACGCGCAGCGCCGAGCGTTTCCAGCTCGATGAATTGCCCGCCACGCTCGTCGTGCTCGCAATCGGCTTCGCGTGGTTCGCGTGGCGGCGCTACCGTCAGGCGCAGCGTGAAGTTCGGCGGCGCCGGGCGCTGGAGGAAGAGGCGGAGCATCTGCTCGCGGAAAACCGCAAGCTCGCGAGTCAGGCCATTGCCGCGCAGGAAACCGAGCGCCGGCATCTCGCGCGCGAACTGCATGACGAACTGGGGCAGTACCTCAACGCCATTTCGCTCGATGCAGGGCGTATCCGCGATTTATCGCTCGAACGCGAGCCTGAAGTGCATCGTCTTTCGCTTGCGCTCATGCAAAGCGCGACGCATGTGTACCGCGAAATCGGCGGAATGATCCGCAAGCTGCGTCCGATCGGTCTCGATGAATTCGGCTTGCCGACCGCACTCGAACATTGCGTGGACGGCTGGCGCGAGCGCTTGCCCGATGCGGTGTTTACGCTAGCCGTCGATGGCGACTTCGACAATCTCAACGATGCGCTCAACATCACGCTCTACCGTCTCGTGCAGGAAGGCCTGACCAACGTGTCGAAATTCGCGCGCGATTCACGCGTCGAGATTTATCTGGCGCGTGCGCCGGCAGGCGAGATCGTGGTGACGATGACCGACAATGGACCGGGCGTCGATCTCGCGAAGCCGCGCATGGGGTTGGGTCTCATCGGCATGCGCGAACGCGTGGAAGCGCTCGGCGGCGAATTTCATATCGCCAGTCAACCCGGTGCGGGCTTCCTGTTTTGCGCGCGCGTTCCGGCTCAGGCGGGACTGCCGTTGCCTAACGAACTGAACGAAGGAGCGAACGGCGCGTCGGTGAAATCGGCGAAATGAAGGCCTAGCC
The DNA here is from genome assembly GCF_023631405.1 of Caballeronia sp. GAWG2-1. Lineage (NCBI taxonomy): Bacteria > Pseudomonadati > Pseudomonadota > Betaproteobacteria > Burkholderiales > Burkholderiaceae > Caballeronia > Caballeronia sp. GAWG2-1. Next base: position 127,061 of record NZ_JALQDD010000029.1, on the reverse strand, counting down.
GGTTTGCTATTTGCGCGAGTTGCACGCCGTTATCGGCGCCGAATTTCTGCCGTATCACGGATTGATGGTTCGCCACTGTCTTCTGACTCAAGCCGAGTTTTTCCGCGATACTCGGCAATGTATAGCCTTGGACCAAGAGCCGCAGCACCTCGAATTCGCGTGCCGAAAGCTGACGTCCGGGCGGTCCTTCCTGAATGGTTGCGCGCAACGCCAGCGCCTGTGATATGTCAGGGCTTAGGTAACACACGCGCCGCGCGACGGAGCGTACCGCTTCGACCAGGACATCGGGTGCGCTCGCTTTCGTGACGTAGCCACGCGCGCCCGCATCGAGCGCGCGGCGCACGAAGATGGCTTCCTCGTGCACGCTGAAGATCAGGACATGCGCATGCGGCTCGCGCGCGAGCATGCGGCGCATGGCTTCTATTCCACTCGCGCCGGGCAGCGCAAGGTCCATCACCACGACATCCGGCTGCAAGGCGCAGAACTTCTGATACGCCTCCGCCGCGTTGCCCGCCTCGCCCGCGACGCTCACGTCGGGACTCAATTCGAGCAAGCGCTTGTAGCCTTCGCGCACTACGGCATGATCGTCCACCAGCAGCACGGCGATGTCGGCAGTCATGGTTGTCTCTCTCCGTTCTTGTTCGAATTGTTCTCACGCGATTCGGCGGCAATGCGCCGCGAATTCGCATCGTTGCGAAACATGATCGGTTTTTCTTCCGGCTCCTGACGCATCGTGGCGGCCCGCACCACTTCGATCACGCGCTCGTGATGCGGGGACTTGTCGCAGACCGGGTCCGCGTTTGCGGGATCTTGCGTCAGCAGATACGCCTGACAGCGGCAGCCGCCGAGATCGATCGCTTTCTCGTCGCAACTGCGGCAGGGTTCTTTCATCCAGCCGAAGCCGCGAAATCGATTGAACGCATCGCTCTCGTACCAGATGTCCTTGAGCGGCGTCTCCGTGACGTTGGGGAACGTAAGGCCAGGCAACGAGCGCGCCGTATGACAAGGCAAGGCGGCGCCATCGGGCGCAATGCCGAGAAACACCGAGCCCCAGCCGTTCATGCAGCGCTTCGGACGACGCTCGTAGTAATCGGGCACGACGAAGTAGATCTTGCACCGGTCGCCAATCTCTTTGCGATAACGCTCGACCACCGCTTCGGCTTCCTGCAGTTGCTCGGCCGTCGGCATGAGCTGCGCGCGGTTCGCGTGCGCCCAGCCGTAATACTGCGTGTTCGCGAGTTCGAGATACTCCGCGCCCATGTCGAGCGCCATGTCGATAATGCGTCCGATATGCGGCAGGTTATAGCGATGCAGCACGCAATTGAGCACCATCGGAAAGTCATGCGCCTTGATCATGCCGGCCACGCGCTTCTTGAGATCGAACGTCTTCGTGCTGGAAAGGAAGTCGTTGAGTTCCTGCGACGAGTCCTGAAACGAGAGTTGAATGTGATCGAGCCCCGCGTCCTTGAGCGCGGTGAGACGCTTGTCGGTGAGACCGATGCCCGACGTGATGAGGTTCGTATAAAAGCCAAGCTTGCGCGCTTCGCCGACCAGTGTTTCGAGGTCGTCGCGCAAGAGCGGCTCGCCGCCGGAAAAGCCCAGTTGCGCCGCACCCAGCGCACGCGCCTGACGCAACACGTCAAGCCATTGATCGGTGTTGAGTTCGCGCGTGTGATCCGCGTAGTTCACCGGGTTGTAGCAGAAGACGCAATGCAACGGGCATCGATACGTCAGTTCCGCAAGCAACCACAACGGCGGCGGAATGACCGCTGCTCCGGGGTCCGGCTTGGCAATCGGTTCGGACAAGTCAGTCATGCTTCACTCCAGCACTTACGCAAGCCAGCCGCGCGCACGCGCTCCGGCAATGAAAGCCCGCACGTCGTCACCGAGATTGCTCGCGCCGAACGCTTCTTCGAGATCGGCGACGAGCTTCGGGATATCGCGCGTGCCGTCGCAGCGCAAAAGAATCTGCGCCGCGCTCTGATTGAGCTTCACCATGCCTTCCGGATAAAGCAGCACATGCGCGTCCTGCGCCGGTTCCCATTGCAGACGAAACAGGCGCTTGAGTTGCGGGCGCAACGCGTCGTCCGGCGCTTCGACCGCTTCCGTGATTCGTTGAGGAGGATTGGCGTCGCTCATTGCGGGAAGGCCTTTTCGATCGAATCGAGCATGGTCCAGAGGATGTCGAGCTTGAACTGCAGGATGTCGAGCGCGCGTTGTTGCTGCTCGCGCGTGTTGAAATGCGCGAGCGTGACTTCGAGCCCGTGTTCGACATCGCGCTGCGCAAGCGACACGCGTGAACGAAAATACGCAAGCCCGTCCGGCTCGATCCACTTGTAGTGCTCGGGCCACGTCGCAAGCCGGTCCTTGTGAATCTGCGGCGCGAACATCTCCGTGAGCGACGAACACACCGACTCTTGCCACGGCGCACGACGCGCGAAATTCACGTAGGCATCGACGGCGAAGCGCACACCCGGCGTCACGAACTTGAGCGACCAGAGATCGTCGCGCGAGAGGCCGACGGCATCGCCCAGACGCGCCCACGCCTCGATGCCGCCAGGCTGATCTTCGTAACCGTCGTGATCCAGAATGCGCAGCACCCAGCGGCGGCGCGTCGTGCGATCGGGACAATTCGCCATGACGGCCGCATCTTTCAGCGGGATGTTGATCTGATAGTAGAAGCGGTTCGCCACCCAGCCGCGAATCTGTTCCGGCGAACAGCCGCCGCTATTCATTTTCACGTTGAAGGGATGGTGGATGTGATACGCCGTGCCTTTCGCGCGCAGTTGCTCTTCGAACTGTTCGCGCGTCCAGGCGGGGCCGGCTTCCTTCAACGCGGTGAAGATCGGGCCGGTCGTGGGATTGAGCATCGGCGTGGCGGGAAAATCGGACATCCAGTTTCTCCGGAATTCAAAGCTCGAACGTCATGCCGTCATGCGCGACTTCTATGCCGTGCTCGGACAGTATGCGCCGCTCGGGTCCATCCTCGATGAGGATCGGATTGGTGTTGTTGATGTGAATGAGCACTTTGCGCACCTTGCGCGTGTTTTCGCGGTCGATCGAATCCAGCACCTCGATCATGCCGCCCGCGCCGCTTTGCGCGAGGTGGCCCATGTCCGCGCCAGTTTTCTTCGTGAGGCCGAGGCGGATCATCTCGTCGTCGGTCCAGACGGTGCCATCGACGAGCAACAGGTCGGCTTCGCGCATGGCATCGAGCACATGCGGTTCGAGTGTCCCTAAACCCGGCGCATAGAAAGCACGCTTGCCCGTGGCCGTATTCGTGAACATGAGGCCGATGTTGTCGCCACGCTCGGGCGCCTCCCGATGCGGCGAATAAGGCGGCGCCTTGCTCGACAGCGGCAGCGCATCGACGACAATACGCGGCAGTTCGGGCATCGTGAGCGAAGTGCCATCGAGCGCGATACGCCGCTGCTCCACGCCGCAGTAATGCGAAAGAATCGACGTAATGGGAAAGCCGGTGGAAAGGTCTTGCCACACTGCGTCGGTCGTATAGAGCGGCAGCGGTGCGCCGCGCTCGCGCAACATCAAGAGTCCGGTGACGTGATCGATCTGCGCGTCCATGGTGATGACAGCGGCGATTCCGGTGTCACGCACGCGCCGCGCGGGCTGCAGTTCGGGATTTGCCGCGATCTGCGCGAGAATATCCGGCGATGCGTTCACGAGCAGCCAGTCTTCGCCGTTGTCGCTGACCGCAATCGACGACTGCGTGCGTGCTCGGGCAGCAATGGTCCCGCGCCGCACGCCGTCGCAATTGCGGCAATTACAGTTCCATTGCGGAAATCCGCCACCCGCCGATGAACCCAGCACGCGGATCTTCATAACGCCTCGCTCAAAGCCAGTGCCGTCATGGCCACATCCTTCTCAAGAGACCATCGCGGTCGATCAACTGATGCTTCAACGCACCAAGAAAATGCAAGACGACCAGCGCGGCCATGATCCACGCCAGATAGCCGTGGATGCCGAAGAACAGGCCGCGCAACGCCTTGTCGTCCCAGCCCCATTGTGGCAGAAGCACACCCCAGAAGCGCGTGCCGAACTTGTTGAACGACGAACCGAGGTATCCGGTGAGCGGCATTGCCACCATGCCAACGTATAAAAGAGCCTGCGTGATGCTCGCGGCGGCGCGTTGCCACGTCTGCATCGGCGGTAGAGGCGGCCGGCCGTAGACCAGTCGCACTACGATTCGAAGCAGCACCAGCAGGAAAACGGTCAGGCCCAGCGACTTGTGGAAGTTGATGAGCGACGACTTGAAGGCCAGCCCGCGCGGCAGGCCGACCATATAGAAGCCGATGCACAGCATCGCGATGATGGCGATGGCGATCAGCCAGTGCAGCGCGATCAGCGGACGGGCGAAATGCTCGTCCGACGCCTCCACGCCGGGGCGTATGGCAGCGGGCGTTTTCGCTGCGCTCATGTCGTCTCTCCGTTGGAAGGGGTTCGGTCTCTTGGTAACGGGTCCACCGGGTCCATTCTTATCGTCTGCTCAACGCTTGGCGATCAGCAATTCCCCGCGTCCGTCGACAGCGAGATCGCCCGCGTAGCGTCGAGGCAACGCGCGCGAGTCGAGTGTCGCAAAAGGCGCCACCTCGCGGGCCAGCATGCGCGTGAAGAGCGCCCAGAAGACATCGAAGCCGTGACCGCCTTCGGTGAACGTCGGCGCAACGCGCGGCTCGTGAAATAGCACGAGCGTGCCGCGCCGCATGCCGTAGGCTGCATGCGCGCCGGTCTTGCCTGCAATGCATACGCTGCCCGCTACCATGCGCGACGCCGCGAAGTCGCCTGCATTGCCGGCGACGAGCACGGTGCCTCGTCGCATACGGTCTGCAAGACGCGCGCCCGCGTTGCCGTGAATCACGAGCGTGCCGCCGCTCATGCCGTCCATGTCGCCGGCTAAAGCGCCTGCCGCGAAATCGCCTGTATTGCCGCGCACTTCGAGGCGACCGCCTTGCATCTCGCATGCAGTGAATGCGCCCGCGTTGCCATGAACGTGCAACGCACCGCCTGTCATGCCCATGCCCGCGTGATCGCCGGCATCGCCATGCACTTCGATCGTGCCTTCGGCGAGCTTCGCGCCGATGCGATCGAGCCAGCGCGCATCGCCTTCGACGAGCAGGGACGGCGTGTTTGCATCGGCTCTAGCGATGTCGAACAGTTCGCCAAGCGCGCAACGTTCACCCGCGCCCTGCAATTCCAGATGCGTCAATTCATCGGTGGATAAGGAAGCAAGCGCCGACGGTAGTAATGTCGATGCATCCACGCGAAAGCCCGGTGCACCTTTTACGCGCAATGTAATGGCGTTCATGCGCGGCTCCCGTCGATGCCCGCCGCCAATTCATGCAGCTTGAAGTGATACGGTCCGAGCTTGCCGCCATAGTTGCCTGCTGAAATGCGCAGCACGCCGCCCGCGCGGCCGATCGATGTTGCGGCTGCCATGCCCGCCGTCATCGCGGCGCCCACGTCCGCATCGGTCAATCCGTCGATGACTATCTCCAGCACGCAAGCCACGTCGCTCGTCAACTCGCTCTTCCTCGACAAGCCGACGAGCGTCGGGCAAAACGCATCGTTGGTCGATGCCGACGCGCCCGCGTACTTCGAGCCGATCTTCGAACCCGAACGCACCACGCCGCCCGGAAACGGCGTGATGATGTTGGGCAAGCGATGCATCGCCGCGACCGCTGCCTCGGCCGCGGCAAGCGCGCTATTCAGGTCGCGCGCGAGCAACAGCAGATTGCCGCCGCCGACAGCCTTCACCGTCGCCGTGAATTCCTCGCAAACGAATTCGCCATCCATGACGGGCACGCGCCAGTAACGCGTGCCGTCGAGCATCTTCGAGATCTGATAGCCGTCGCCGAAAAAGCGCAAGCCTGCGCCGAGTGGTGCGTTGTCGGAGAGCGGCGCGCGGCTCGTCGCGGGATCGATGCCGCCATAAACTGCCGTCGTAGGACAGGTGAGCACGCACTGACCGACGCGCCGTGCAATCTGCTTGGCGAGCTCCTTCGACGAAATCGCGAACATCAACACCGCGACGCCGGGCCTGCCGTCGGGCGTTTCATCGCCGTTCATGTCACGTTCGATGCCCGCCTCGCAGCCGCAATCGATCACGGAGGTCGCAAAGCCGGTCAACGAATTCGCCGCGTGGCGCGCCCACGTCGGCGTGTGCGCGGTGATGACAAGACGCGTCGCCTTCATCGGAAAGGCTTCGGCGAAGGTGTCGTCTATCTGTGTGTCGTTGATGCGAAGCGCGGTCATTCATCGACCCCCGCTTGCGTCGAAGCACGCGACCGGCAAGAGCCGTCCGCCATTGCAGCACGCGCAGATTTCGTCGTCGCCGATGGCTAGCTTCTCGAACTTGCTCGCGAGATTCGCTTCGGCGAATTTGCGCACGCGCTTTTCGATAGCGCGGTCGTATTCGGGCTGCACGTAATGAATGCCGCCCGTGGGCGTGGCGAGCAATGTGCCGTCACGCGCGATCAGTTCGCCGTCCTTGAACACGAAGGCGGGTGACGTGAACATGCGTTCGCGGTCCGCGTCTTCGCGATACACCGCGATATCCGCCGCCGCGCCTTCGCCGAGATGTCCGCGGTCCGTGAGCCCGAGCAGACGCGCGGGGCCGGCGCGCGTGATGATCGCGATATCGTAGAGCGAGAACTCGCGCTCGATGTTTCCAAGCGCGCTGGCGGTTTTGGCATCGGCGTGAAGCTTGGCGAGTTGTTCGTCGCGAAACGACTTGTCCATCAACAAGCGAATCAGATGCGGATAGCTCGTAAAAGGCGCGCCATTCGGATGATCGGTGGTCATCGACACTTGCCACGGATCGTCGACGAGCAAGAAGATTTCGAGGCCGATGATCCATTGCAGCGCATTCACGAAGCTCTCTTCGCGATAACGAAACGGCACGACGCCGCAGCCCGCATCGCATTCGATATCGCCCAGCACCCACTTGCGCGGATGCGCGAGCGGCGCGTTCTTGAACTGCATCATCGTGTCGCCGGACGCGGTGACGGTCTGGCCGAACATGATCTGCCCGACGTCGATGGTCACGTTGGACCGTGCGTTGACCGCTTCGGCAATCGCGCGCGCGCCCGATGAAAACTTGCGCGGACCTTCCGTGCCGTAGCTATGAAACTGGATATGCGTGAGATGGATTGGCAGGCCTTCGGCGGCATCCATCGTCTTGATGGTCGATTCGAGATTGCCTGGCACGCCGAGGTTGCTCGCATGCACATGCAAGGGATGCGGCACGCGCAACGCGGTCAGCGCGCGCGTGAGCGTGCGCAGCACATCGCGTGGCGTGATGCCGTAATGCACGTGCTTTTCATCGACATCGAGCGAGCGCTGATTGAACTTGAACGCCGAGATGCCGCCCGGATTCACCACCTTCACGCCGAGCGCCTTGCTCGCGTTGACGGTCCAGCCCACGTAATCGCGCAGACGTTCGAACTCTTCCCGCGCGGCGAGCATCCGCAGGAACAGTTCGTCGTTGCCCATCATCACGTAAGCGCCGTGATCGATGATCGGTGTATCGCCCATTTCCAGATGCGCGTGGCGCGCGTTGGAGGCGATCATCGCGGGTTCGAACGCGGCCGTGTAGCCCATTTCCGCATAACGGTAGCCGGTGGCGAGCGTGCCGGGCGTGCATGTGCCGCATGAAGGCAGGCGCAGATAACGGCCTTCGTCGTCGTTGCGTCGCGTTGCGAGCGGATCGTTGCGATGATCCTCGGGCAACAGCAGCCGCGACAGATTCGTCTTGCCGCCGCCGATATGCGAATGCAGATCGATGCCGCCCGCCATCACCACCATGCCGCCCGCGTCGAAGTCGCGTTCGGGCGCGATGGATTCGCCCGCTGCATCCGCGACGATGCGGCCATCGCGGATATAGATGTCGCGCTTGTGCCCATCGACTTTGTTGACGGGGTCGAAGACCACGCCGCCGCGCAGACGCGTGAGGCTCATGACGGCCTCCCGGCTTGCGTCAGTTCGCGTACGATTGCCGCAACGGTGGGATAAGCGGCATCGCGCGCGGCAACAAGCGGCGCGATCACGGAACCGTCCACGCGAAACAAGTGCCCGCCACTGTCGATGCCCGGCGTGGCCACGGGGATGAACACGGTAGGCGCGCGACGCGTGCCGACAACCGTCGCACGATGGCCAAGGACGATGGCAGGCACATCATCGTCAAGCGATGCAGGTAGCGCTTCGGGCGCGAAGCTCGACACCCATAACAGCGCATCGATCTCGCCGCGGCTCGCAAGCGTCTCGGTGCGATAGCGCCATGAATCGTGATCGAGCGGCAAGCCGTAGGCCACGCGCGTGCGCAGCGGAAAACCCGAGAGCCATGTGACGGCCTGATTCACCGTGAGTGCGCCATCGTCGCCGCCAAGCGCAAGCGCGCCGGCACGCGTCGTCTTGTTGAGCGCCTTGACGATACGGCTCAACGCTTCGATGGCCAACGCCGCGTGCGGGCCCGGCAGCGCCGCCGGCTCATGGATGATGGCCGTATATTTCGCGGCCAGAATGCGTTCGGTAAGCGCGGCGAGTTCGCTGGCGGCGCCCGTGTCGTCGTTCAGTGCTGCGGGCTTTCGGCCTTCCACCAGCGCGGACCATATGGCGAGCATGTCGAACGGTTCGGCGTTTTCCAGTCGCGCTTCGACACGCGCGCCCGCTGCGGGATCGACGCCGCACCCGACGAACACGATATCCACGCCGCGATCTTTGGCCGCAATGCGCTCGTAGAAACGCGGATAGCGCCGCGCCGGTTCGCACGCGACAACCACGATGAGGTCGGCACGCGAACGCACTTCCGAGAGCGTCGTGAAGAACGCGCCACGGTCCTGCAACGCGAGGTTCGCGGCGGCGAGGGTATCGCCGTGCAGGTGATCGAGTATCGCGCCGCTCTGGGCGGCGAGTTCATAGAGCGCGCGTGCGCCGGCTACGTCGGTTGCCAGTCCGCCAAACAGCGGCCGTTTCGCCACGGACAGGATTTGCGCGGCACGCTGGAGCGCCGACGCGAGATCGGTGGCTTGCCCGTCTACCGTCGGCGGGCAGGGCACGCCGGGCGCGTCGAGCGCTGCAAGGGACGAGGCAAGCCGAGGGCAATCGGTGTTTGTCGCCGCGAGTTGTTGATCGCCGGTGAGCTTCAGCGAGATGTCGTCGCATAGCAATGGGCAGAACGGGCAGGTCCAGTTCCGTTGCCCTCTGTCCTCGGGCGACGACTGCGAAGCCGCGTTCGATGTTGTGGGAGATGCGTGCATGGGGCTGCAAAAGAGCAAGGTCCATGCCGATTTCACGCGGTGCTCCATGCGTGGTCGACAGGTCGCGCTGCCGATACTGCATTACCCACATCTGCAACGGCATTGTTCCGCAATGAAACACACTGTCACCCATGCGCGCCCGGTTGCAACAGTGGCATCCCGCACGCTTACAAAGCTCTGGCGTCGTGTTTGATGAGACATAACGGCGCGTGCCGCGCTTGGCATGGATATTGAGTCAACCTTCCGACGAACGGTGCTGGCCAAATAGCAAGGCCGCATCATGAAGCGCCGAAGCAACGAGCCAGCCCGCGGCGCCGCTGTGCTCGGCAACCACGAGATCATCACGATGACGAATGCCGCCCGCGCCAATGAGTTCGCGCGAACCCGCGAGCGCCTTTACTGCGGCGAACGTGGTCAAGTCCGGTCCCGCGAGCGCGCCGACCTGATCGAGCGTCATGACGATGACGCGCGACGGCCACCAGTCGCTGCCCGAAGGCGTCGACCCGAGCGCGCGGCCTGCGTGATAGTCGAGCGAGAGGATCGGGTCATGGTTTGCGGCAAGGGCTTCTTCGAGGGCGTTCGGATCGAGCAGGCTTTCGGTGCCGAACACAGGGACGACACGAGAACGGGAGGACGAGCGCCTGAATGAAGCGATGCGCTCGAACAAGGCCTGCATCGGCATGAAGCCGGTGTAGCCTGCATCGAGCCAGATGGAAACGCCGTCGCCCAAAGCATCGCAAATGGCGGCTAGCACAGGCGCGTGGTCGCCGCGCTCGAGGATCGCGCCGAGGTCCGCAATGTAGAGCGTGCGTGAGCCGGTCGCGTGGATCAGCGCGGTGGCGACATCGACGGGTGCGCTCGTCGTGCACAACGAGGACCGGATGGGCCGATAGCCTGAGCGTTCGCCGCGCACCGCGCGCACCGCGTGGCCGTCGAGCAGATCGAGAACGGGTATCACCTGCATGGATGGCTTTCCTTTGACCAAGATCTTTGTGTTCGAGTATCTCACTGGCGGCGGCATCGATCCCGATGTCGCGGGCGCGGGCAGTCTTGCGGACCTGAGTGCGCTGATCGTCGAGGGCCGCGTGATGCGCGACGCCATCGCAGCCGATCTGCGCGCGTTGCCGGGCATCGACGTGACCATCGCGAGTTCGCGCTTCGAGCATGTCGATGCCGCCTACGCGCACTGCAAGGCCGAGCCGGGCGAATCCGTCACGCGCTTCGTCGCCCGCATGGCGCGCGCCAACGACTACGCGTGCATCATCGCGCCGGAATGCGATGGTTTGCTGCTGCGTCTTTTCGATGCCGTGGGCGCCGCGCGCTGGCTTGGCTGCGCGAAGGAAACGATTCGCGCGGCATCGAGCAAAAGCGCGACGGCCGCTTGTCTCGCGGCGCGCGGCATCGCGGTCACGCCCGCACTCGATCCCGACGATGCATCGGCTGACGACGCATGCCGCTGGGTCGTCAAGCCAGATGACGGCGCAGGCGGCCTCGATACCTACGTCTACGGCGAACTCAACGCCGCCCGCGCCGAATACCAAGCGCGCGCGGAAGCGGGCCGCAATCCCGTGCTTCAGGCGTGGGTCGATGGTGAACCGCTCAGCGTCTCGCTGATTTGCGACGACGAAGGCGCGCGCGTGGTCTCGATCAACCGCCAGAACATCGGGCTTTCGCATGCGGCCGGTAAGCACATCGTCCAGTTCGATGGCGTCGATGTAAACCGTATCGATCGGCATGGGCCGCAAGGGCGCGCGCTCGAACGGCTCGCGCTACGTGCGGCGGAAGCGTTTCCGGGGCTGCGTGGCTTCGCGGGCATCGACGTTGTCTGGAACCCGGCGCGCGGGCCCGTGGTCATCGAAGTGAACCCGCGCTTGACGGTTGCTTACGCAGGTTTGAGCCACGCGCTCTCGCGCAATCTCGCGACAGAACTACTCGCGGCGCATCACGTCGCGGGCTTTGCGGATGAACGCGATTCGGGTCCGTTGCGTGTCTGTCAGGGAGCGTCCTGATGACGCATCGGCAAGCGCCGGTTTTCGGCTGGGACGTGGGTGGCGCGCACGTCAAGGTGTCGATGACGACCCGCGAGAACGGACTCGCCGATGTCGCGCAATGGGCGTGTCCATTGTGGCAGGGCATGACGCATCTCGAACGCGCCATCGATCACGTGTTCGAACGCTGGCCCGATGCCGCGCATGCTTCGGCGCGTCACGCGGTCACGATGACAGGCGAAATGGTCGATCTCTTCAGCGACCGCGCCGAGGGCGTGCGCACGCTCACGCGCACCCTTGCGCAGCGGCTCGGCCCGCGCACGCTGTTCTACGCGGGCGAAGCAGGCTGGCTCGCGCGCTCTGCCTGCGCGGATGGCTGGCGCAAGGTGGCATCGGCGAACTGGCTTGCGACCGCGCAATGGGTCGCGTCGTGCGTGCCGAATGCGGTGCTCGTCGATATCGGCAGCACGACCACGGACATCATTCCCATCGTGGCGGGACGCGTGGTTGCGCGCGGCTCGAACGACGCCGAGCGGCTCGTGAGCGGCGAGCTCGTTTATCAGGGTGTCGTGCGCACGCCCTTGTGCGGCGTTGCGCAACGTATCGCATTTCGTGGCGAGACCACCGGCGTGATGAACGAATGGTTCGCGACTTCCGCCGATGTGTATCGCCTGACCGGCGAACTGTGGCCGGAACACGATCAGCATGCAAGCGCCGACAACGGTCCGAAGACCGAGGCCGCGAGCCGCACGCGCATTGCGCGGATGATCGGCCGCGATGCAGCCGACGCGAGCGATGCCGAATGGCGCCGCTTCGCGCACGCGTGGCGCCACGAACAGTTGCGCACGCTCGAAACGAACCTTGCGCGCGTGAGTGCGCAGCATGAAGCGCTGGCTCGTGCACCGATCGTCGGAGCGGGCTGTGGGCGCTTTCTCGCCACGGCACTGGCGCGTCAGGAGGCGCGCGGTTATATCGATTTTGCGCGGCTGGCTGGTGTGGATGACAACGACACCGAGCGTGCCGAATGGGTTTCGACGTGCGCGCCGAGCGTGGCCGTGGGCTTGCTCGCGGCATCGGCGACGGAGCGTGCGACGGCGGGCAGCGTCATGGCATCGACGTGATGGACAGGCGACAAAGAAGAGCGGCGACGAACCGGGTGCGTGGCCCGGCGGCGGCATGAAAGCGGTCAATCTCGAACGAGGATAACGGCCATGTGGGTGGTGAAGATCGGGGGTAGCCTGAGTCACGACCCTGCGCTGCGCGAGTGGCTGACGCAGCTATGGGAAGTGGGTGGCGGGCGGGTCGTGATCGTTCCGGGCGGCGGCGATTTTGCCGATGCCGTGCGGCAGTATCAAAGCGAATGGCATTTCGATGACCTGGCGGCGCACAACATGTGTCTGCTCGCCATGGCGCAGTACGCCATTCTCATGCAAGGCGTGGCGCCCGAACTCGTGCTGGCGTCGAACGAGGAACGCATCCGGCGCGCATTGCGCGATGGCCGCGTGGCGGTGTGGGTGCCAACCGATCTCATGCGCTCCACGCCCGACTCGATGACCAACTGGGACACGACTTCCGACAGTCTCGCCGCATGGCTTTCCGCGAGACTCAATGCGGAGCGGCTGATGATCGTGAAGTCATGCGATGTCGAAGCGAACGCGCCCTTGGAGACGCTCGCAAACGAAGGCATCGTGGACAAGCGCTTTCCGGCCTATGTGCGCGATGCCAACTACGTCGTGGAGATTTTCAGCAAGGGCGATGTGAACGTCATGCGCGACAGGCTCTTGAATCTCGCTGTCTGATGCCTCGAATGCCCGGCGCTTTTATTCCAGGCGCCGGGAATGCATGCGTCAAAGCGTGAGCGCGCGTTCGCCGTGCAGCGCATTGACCCATCGCGTCACGCGCAGCGGATCGAGTCGTCCCGCGCGGCCGGCGTTCTCATCGCATAACGCGCCGCGAAAGCCCGCGATATCGGGCCTCAACGAACGGATGCGTTCGAGATCGTTCCATCCGAGCGAACCCGCGAGCGCGGTCATGCCGCCGCGTCTGCGCATGATGGCCATGCACTCCGCGAGCACGGTGACATCGACACAATCGAACAGCGTGCGTCCGTCCTTGTGAGCGGTATCGAAGACGATACCCACGAAGCCGAGTTGCACGGCAAGCGCCGCAAGCGAACGGTCCACGCCTTCGTCGGAGAGCAGCACGGGCACCACGGCCGCTGGCAAGCCCGCCAGATGACGCAAACATTCGACCGCACCGGGCCCGGCGTTCACGCCGACCTTCACGTAATCGACGCCCGCCGCGGCGACGTCGAGCACACGCGTGGTGATCTCATCGAGTGCGTCGTTGGGCAAGTCGCCGATAGTGGCGCTAATCGGCCGCACCGCGTAACGCGCGCGCAACGCGCCAACGATGCGCGCGATTTCATCGACATTCACACCGCCCAGCGCGCCCGCGCCCGGTTCCTTCAAATCGATCAGTTCCGCGCCTGCCTGCGCGGCATCGAATGCTTCATCGGCCGAGCGGACGCTCGCGAGCAATGCGGTCATGGTCAGACTCCAAGGGGGTGCTTCAGAGAGTAATCAGGAACCAAGGGCCGACGTGCTGAGCGCCCTGGCGCGATATTCATCGATAGCCTGCAAGAGCCAGTTCCATGCCGTGCGTTCCGCATCGCCCGCGGTCTTGTCGATGGCAATGCGCAGATAAGCGATCTCGCTATCCACCTTCTCCGGCGGCAACATGAAAAGCCGGCTCACGAGCACCGCGCCTTCGACGACTGCCGCTTGAGCGCGATTGAAACCCGCGAACGGCGCATGCGTTTCGCGATAGACGCATTCCATGCGCAGCACGGGACGCGTCTCGTCCTCGCTCATATCGGCGAGTCGCAGTTCGGTATGCGCGAGCGTGTCGGCAAGCCGCACGCTCGGCACCGCATTGGCCGGAACCGTGGGCCAGTCGCGCGCGATGCCGGTGACACAGCCAGCAAACACGCGCACGTCCGTCGTGAAGTTGATGACGGCGCTGCGTGTGGCAATGACATTGTCGAGTGTGGTGGACGGCCTGAAAGGCGCAAGGATCGCGAGGCCGTCTTCGAAACGCACGCCCATGGGCGCGATGTGCGGCCGGCCATCGCTATTCGCTGTCGTGACGATGGTCTCGTAGATCATGGCGGCGCGCGTCGTTCGGTTGTTCATAACCGCACGGGCGAGCCGCATCGTTCTTCGAACTTCGAGCGATGCAGCGCCGTGCGGGTTCATCCGCCTCTAGCGGGTGGCGATATACATCGTGATTTCAAAACCAAAACGCATATCGGTGAAGCTGGGCGTGGTCCATTGCATAGTCGATCCTCCAGTAATGACGGTGGTTGCCTCGCTTGCACGTTTGACGGATGCATTCGTCACACAGCCGGGAGACGCCGGCGCGAATGGTTCACGCAAGCGTCATGCCATGCGTGCCGTGACGCCGGCAAATAGCACGGCCGGGCGACAAAAGGCATTGCAAGCCGGCACTGTGACAAAAACGCAGCAAAGTGTTCCATCGGCGTGGCGAGGCTTCGCGAACGGGACAGTAGATAAGGGATTGCTTAGCCTCGTGCAAGTTAATCGTGAATTCCTTTCTGAAAGCCGCGAGCCTACTCTGCATTCACAGCAGGCGAACACAACAGCGCGGCGGGCGCCATCGAGCGAACGTCCTCTCATCTCCACTGTCGAGGAAACGGAATGAACGACTTCAACAAGGCTGCTGTAGAGGCAGCGCGCAATCCGTCCGATCCGCGCTCGCGTTATGCGGCCGGCGTCATGAAGTATCGCGAGATGGGTTACTGGCAGCCCGATTACGTGCCGAAGGATACGGATGTCATCGCGCTCTTTCGCATCACACCGCAAGCGGGTGTCGATCCTGAAGAAGCTGCGGCAGCCGTTGCGGGCGAATCGTCGACGGCGACGTGGACGGTGGTCTGGACCGACCGTCTCACCGCTTGCGACATGTACCGTGCAAAGGCGTATCGCGTGGAACCCGTGCCCAATGCACGCGCCGACGATCCGCAATACTTCGCGTATATCGCTTACGACCTCGATCTGTTCGAGGAGGGGTCCGTGGCGAATCTCACGGCATCGATCATCGGCAACGTCTTCGGCTTCAAGCCTTTAAAGGCGCTGCGGCTCGAAGACATGCGCATTCCGGTTGCGTATCTAAAGACGTTTCAAGGGCCGCCGACGGGCATCGTCGTCGAGCGTGAACGGCTCGACAAATACGGACGCCCGTTGCTCGGCGCGACCGTCAAGCCCAAGCTCGGCCTCTCGGGCAAGAACTATGGACGCGTGGTCTATGAAGGTCTAAAGGGCGGCCTGGACTTTCTGAAAGACGACGAGAACATCAACTCGCAAGCCTTCATGCACTGGCGCGACCGCTACCTCTTCGCAATGGAAGCCGTGGCGCGCGCACAAGCCGAGACCGGCGAAGTGAAGGGCCACTATCTCAACGTCACTGCTGGCACGATGGAAGACATGTACGAACGCGCGGAGTTCGCCAAGGAACTCGGCTCGTGCATCGTGATGATCGATCTCGTGATCGGCTGGACCGCCATTCAGTCGATGTCGAAATGGGCGCGCAGAAACGACATGATTCTGCATCTGCATCGTGCGGGGCATGGCACTTATACGCGGCAACGCAATCACGGCATCTCGTTTCGCGTGATCGCGAAATGGTTGCGCATGGCGGGCGTCGATCATGCGCATGCGGGCACGGCGGTAGGCAAGCTCGAAGGCGATCCGCTCTCCGTGCAGGGCTATTACAACGTGCTGCGCGAGTCGCGCAACGAAGTGGACTTGTCGCGCGGCATCTTCTTCGATCAACCGTGGGCCGGTTTGCGCAAGGTCATGCCGGTGGCGTCGGGCGGCATTCATGCGGGACAGATGCATCAGCTGCTCGACCTCTTCGGCGACGACGCCATTCTGCAGTTCGGCGGCGGGACCATCGGGCATCCGCAAGGCATACAGGCGGGCGCCGTGGCGAATCGCGTGGCGCTCGAAGCAATGGTCAAGGCGCGCAATGAAGGGCGCGACATCGTCAACGAGGGCATGGACATTCTCGAAGCCGCCGCGCGCTGGTGCACGCCGCTCAAGGCCGCGCTCGATACGTGGCGCGACGTGACCTTCAACTATGCATCCACCGATACGCCCGACTACGCGGTGTCGGCGACGCCTGCCTGACGCATCTCATTAAGGGAATCAGACCATGAAACTGACTCAGGGAACGTTCTCGTTTCTTCCTCCGCTGACCGATGAAGAAATCTCCTCGCAGATCAACTACGCGCTCGATCAGGGCTGGGCTTGTTCGGTGGAGTACACCGACGACCCGCATCCGCGCAATACGTACTGGGAGATGTGGGGCCTGCCCATGTTCGACCTGCACGATGCAGCAGGCGTGATGATGGAAGTCAACGCCTGCAGGAAGACGTATCCGCAGCAGTACATCAAGGTCAATGCGTTCGATTCGGTGCGCGGCTTCGAGACCATGCGGCTTTCGTTCATCGTCAACCAGCCATCCGACGAGAAGGGCTTCCGGCTCGAACGTCAGGACGTGCATGGCCGCGTGCAGCGCTACTCGATCCGCACGTATGCCACCGACAAACCCGCGGGCGATCGCTATTGAGCGAGGAGGCAGTCACCATGAGCGCAGAAGCCACGCTCGAAGAACCGTTGAACCTCGAAGCGCAGCCGCAGCCCGGCGCCGACCTCATGGCGCTGTATCGCGAATCGCGCATCGGCGAAGTGCTGGCGGAGCTGGATCGCGACCTCATTGGCCTCGCGCCCGTGAAGACGCGCATCCGCGAGATTGCAGCGCATCTGCTGGTGGAGCGTGCGCGCGAAACGTTAGGCATCGCGTCCGGTGCGCCCACGCTGCATATGTGCTTCTCGGGTAACCCCGGCACGGGGAAGACGACCGTTGCCATGCGCATGGCGCAGGTCTTGCACAGACTCGGTTATATCCGCCGCAATCACCTGGTTTCGGTGACGCGCGACGATCTGGTCGGTCAATACATAGGACATACCGCGCCGAAGACGCGTGAAGTGCTCAAGCGCGCGATGGGTGGCGTGCTGTTCATCGATGAAGCGTATTACCTTTATCGCCCGGAGAACGAGCGCGATTACGGGCAGGAAGCGATCGAGATTCTGCTGCAGACCATGGAGAACCAGCGTGACGATCTCGTCGTGATTCTCGCGGGTTACGAAGGACGCATGGAGACGTTCTTTCAAAGCAATCCCGGCTTTCGTTCGCGCATTGCGCATCACATTGCGTTTCCCGACTATGCGCCCGACGAGCTCTTGCAGATCGCCGAGCACATGCTTTCGTCGATGCATTACCGCTTCGGCGGCGACGCGCGCCGCGCCTTCGAAGACTATCTTTCGCGCCGGATCGCGCTGCCGAATTTCGCCAACGCGCGTTCGGTACGCAATGCGCTCGACCGCGCGCGTCTGCGTCAGGCGAATCGCTTGTTTGCCGCGGCCGAACGCGGCAGCGGTCCCGCCGACGCTAACGCATTGATGCAGCTCGACGCGAGCGATATCCGCGCGAGCCGCGTGTTTGCCGAATCCCAACCCTAGAAGGAGAGCGCGATGCAGGACGGACGCACGACCTTATCGAAGTTTCTGATCGACACGCTCGACCGCAAGCCTGGCCCCGATGCCGCAAGCGGGCTCTCGGCCTTGCTGATCGACGTCGCTGCATCCATCAAGACGATCGCGGCAGCGCTCACACGCGGGGCGCTCGGCGGGCAGCACGGATCGGCGTCGAGCATCAACCTGCATGGCGAAGAGCAGAAGAAGCTCGACCTCGTGACCAACGACATCTTCCTGCAGCATTGCGAATGGGACGGTCTGCTCGCGGGTATGGTGTCGGAGGAAATGGACGGTGTCTATGCAATTCCCGAAACGTATCCGCGCGGCGAATATCTGCTGGCCTTCGATCCGCTCGATGGCTCGTCGAACATCGATATCAATGGCGTGGTCGGTTCCATCTTCTCCGTGTTGAGAAAGAACAGCGCCGACAACGTCATCACCGATGAAGCCGCGTTCCTGCAACCCGGTCGCGAGCAGGTTGCGGCAGGCTACGCGATCTACGGTCCGGCGACCATGCTCGTGATCTCCGTCGGCAATGGCACGCACGGTTTCACGCTCGAACGCGATGTCGGCAACTTCGTGCTCACGCATTCCGAGATCCGCATTCCCGAGGATTCATGCGAGTTCGCGATCAACGCGTCGAACGAACGCTTCTGGGAGCCG
The DNA here is from genome assembly GCF_023631405.1 of Caballeronia sp. GAWG2-1. Taxonomy (NCBI): domain Bacteria; kingdom Pseudomonadati; phylum Pseudomonadota; class Betaproteobacteria; order Burkholderiales; family Burkholderiaceae; genus Caballeronia; species Caballeronia sp. GAWG2-1. Next base: position 108,518 of record NZ_JALQDD010000029.1, on the reverse strand, counting down.
CCGGTGCGCCGTTACGTGCAGGAATGCAAGGACGGCAGAACGGGCTGTCGCGGCCAGGACTTCAACATGCGCTGGATTGCGTCGATGGTCGCGGAGGTGCATCGCATTCTCATGCGCGGCGGCGTGTTCATGTATCCGCGCGACTTCAAGACGCCTGCAATGGAAGGCCGGTTGCGTCTGCTCTATGAAGCGAACCCGATGAGTTTCTTGATCGAACAGGCGGGTGGACTGTCGACCACGGGTCGCGAGCGCATTCTCGATCTCACGCCGCGCGCGCTGCATCAACGCGTGCCGGTCATTCTGGGATCGCGCAATGAAGTCGCGCGCATTCATCGCTACCACGGCGAGCACGACCGGGGCGAAGACAAGCCGTTTTCGTCACCACTTTTCAACGAGCGCTCGCTGTTTCTGCCGGAGACGCCCGCTTAAAAACGGTTGCAAGCGCACAGAACACATGGATGGCTCGGCTATACATAAGACCGGAGCAGGCGCTTCGATGTGCGCTTCGGTCAACAGGGAGGCAAGCGCATGTCAACCAAACATCCGATCGTCGCCGTGACCGGTTCGAGCGGCGCCGGCACGACCACCGTCATGAAGAGCTTCACGCATATCTTCAGACGCGAGCGCATCAACGCGCAGATCGTCGAGGGCGATGCGTTTCATCGTTACGATCGCCTCGGCATGCGCGAAGCCTTGAAGCAAAGCGAGCGCGACGGTCTGCAGAACTTCAGTCATTTCGGACCCGAAGCCAACCTGCTCGAAGAACTGCAGCAGTTGTTCGCGACCTATGGTGAAACGGGCGGCGGCAAGTTTCGCCGCTACATCCACGACGACGCCGAAGCCGCGCGCTTCAAACAGGACGCGGGCACCTTCACGCCCTGGGAAGACGTCACGGCGGATACCGATCTGATGTTCTACGAAGGGCTGCATGGCGGCGTGGTGACCGACAAGGTGGATGTCGCGCGTCACGCCGATCTTCTCGTGGGCGTGGTGCCCATCATCAATCTCGAATGGATTCAGAAGCTGCATCGCGATCAGAACCTGCGTGGCTATTCGCACGAAGCCGTGGTCGACACGATCCTGCGCCGCATGCCCGATTACGTGAACTACATTTGTCCGCAGTTTTCGCATACGCACGTGAACTTCCAGCGCGTGCCGACCGTGGATACATCGAATCCGTTCACGGCACGCGAGATTCCGCAGGCCGACGAAAGCTTCGTCGTGATTCGCTTCGCGCGGCCCAAGGGCATCGACTTCCCTTATCTGCTGACCATGCTGCACGACTCTTTCATGTCGCGGCCCAACGTGATCGTCGTGCCGGGAGGCAAGATGGGACTCGCCATGCAACTCATCTTCACGCCGATGATTTTGCAGCTGCGCGACCGACGCGCGCGCGCTTAAAAGATTTCCCACCATTGCATCGAAGGAGGCCGCTCATGAGCGCCGTCGCTGAAGCTTTGCCCAAAGCGCGTCACACACCCGACATTCGACAGATGGCCAACGCGCTGCGCATGCTCGCGGTCGATGCGGTCCAGCAAGCGAACTCGGGACATCCCGGCATGCCGATGGGCATGGCGGAGATTGCCGTCGCGCTGTGGGGCCGTCATCTGAAGCACAATCCCGCGGACCCCGACTGGCCGGATCGCGACCGCTTCGTTTTATCGAACGGTCATGGTTCCATGCTGCTTTATGCGCTCTTGCATCTCACCGGCTACGACTTGCCGATAGAAGAACTGAAACGCTTCCGGCAGATGGGCAGCAAGACGCCGGGACATCCGGAAGTGGGCGTGACGCCCGGTGTCGAAACCACGACGGGACCACTCGGGCAAGGACTCGCGAATGCGGTCGGCATGGCGCTCGCCGAGGCTTTGCTTGCGCGCGAGTTCAATCGGCCGGGGCATGAGATCGTCGATCATCGCACGTATGTTTTTGCGGGCGATGGCTGTCTAATGGAAGGCATTTCGCACGAAGCGGCATCGCTTGCGGGCACATTGGGTCTGAACAAGCTCGTCGTGCTGTACGACGACAACGGCATCTCCATCGACGGTCATGTGCAGGGCTGGTTCACCGACGACACCCCGCAACGCTTCGCCGCTTACGGATGGAACGTGCTGCGCGCAGTCGATGGCCACGACGCCGATGCGGTCTCGCATGCGCTGCAACAGGCGCGCGTATCGACGAAGCCGACGCTCATCTGTTGCAAGACGGTGATCGGCAAGGGCTCCCCGGCGATGTCCGGCACGCACGATGTCCACGGCGCGCCGCTCGGCACGCTAGAAGTCGAAGCGACGCGGCGCGCGCTCGACTGGCCGCATGCGCCATTCGAAATTCCCGCTTCGATACGCGAACGCTGGAATGCGCGCGAAGCGGGCGCGGCGGCGCAAGAGAATTGGAACGCGCGTCTGCAGGCTTATCGCCGCGTGTATCCGGATGAAGCGGCGGAGTTCGAACGCCGTGCGCGCGGCGCGTTGCCCGCGAATTGGCGCGATTCCGCGCACGCACTCGTGCGCGATGCCGACCGCGCCGGACAGACGGTCGCGACGCGCAAGGCATCGCAGATGGCCATCGAAGGACTCGCGCGCGCGCTGCCTGAACTGCTCGGCGGATCGGCGGATCTCACGGGCTCCAATCTCACGCGATGGAAGGACGCGAAAGACGTCGTATCGAACGGTGAAGATGGCATTGCGGGCAACTATATCCATTTCGGGGTGCGCGAATTCGGCATGAGCGCGGTGCTGAACGGCGTGGCGCTGCATAAAGGCTATCTGCCGTTCGGCGGCACGTTCCTCACGTTCTCCGACTACTCGCGTAACGCCTTGCGCATGGCCGCGTTGATGAAGACGCGCGCGGTGTTCGTCTTTACGCACGATTCGATCGGCCTTGGCGAGGACGGCCCGACGCATCAGCCTATCGAGCACGCCGCCACGTTGCGCATGATTCCCGGTCTCGATGTCTGGCGCCCGTGCGATACGGTCGAGACGGCGCAAGCGTGGATCAGCGCGGTCGAGCGCGACCGGCCTTCGTGTCTCTTGCTGTCGCGGCAGAACCTGCCTTTCGTGCCGCGCGATGAAGCGCAGATCGATGGTATAGAGCGCGGCGGTTATGTGCTCGTTGACTGGCCACCGACGAGCGAACGCGATGCGCGCCGCGTCGTGTTGATGGCGACCGGTTCGGAGGTGTCGCTGGCGCTCGCGGCGGTCGAGCCGCTGAAGGCGCAAGGCATCTTGGCGCGTGTGGTGTCGATGCCGTCCACCACCGTGTTCGACCGGCAGTGTCAGGTGTGGCGCGAGCGCGTGCTGCCCGAGGGCGTGCCGCGCGTGGCAATGGAAGCGGGCGTGACCGGATTCTGGCGGCAGTACGTCGGTTTGCAGGGCGGTGTGATCGGCATCGACCGGTTCGGCGAGTCCGCACCTGCGAGCGAACTGTTCGCGCATTTCGGTGTGACGACGGAAGCGCTAGTCGATGAAGCGAAGCGCGTCGCTGCCTGATTTCTATTCCCGCCAACGGAGACATGACGATGGCTTTTATCGCATTGAGACAATTGCTCGACCACGCGGCCGAGCACGATTACGGCGTGCCTGCGTTCAACGTCAACAACATGGAGCAGGTGCACGCGATCATGCAGGCCGCCGAGGCGACGCAAAGCCCGGTGATCCTGCAGGCGTCGGCGGGCGCGCGCAAGTATGCGGGCGAGACGTATCTGCGGCATCTGGTGCTGGCGGCCATCGAGGCGCATCCGGAGCTTCCGGTGGTGCTGCACCAGGATCACGGCGCGAGCCCTTCGGTGTGTCAGCAGGCGATCCGTTCCGGCTTCACGTCCGTGATGATGGACGGCTCGCTCATGCCGGACCAGAAGACGCCTGCGGACTACGACTACAACGTCGAAGTCAGCCGCCGCGTGGTGGATGCGGCGCATTCGGTCGGGGTATCGGTGGAAGGAGAACTGGGCTGCCTGGGTTCGCTCGAAACCGGCCTTGCGGGCGAAGAGGACGGCGTGGGCGCAAAGGGCGCGCTCAGTCACGACCGCTTGCTCACCGATCCCGATGAAGCGCGCGCCTTCGTCGAAGCGACGGGCATCGATGCGCTGGCGATTGCCATTGGCACGTCGCACGGCGCTTACAAGTTCAGCCGTCAGCCGACGGGCGATATTCTCGCGATAGACCGCATCGCCGAGATACACGCGCGCATTCCGGATACGCATCTCGTGATGCATGGCTCGTCTTCGGTGCCGCAGGAGTGGCTGACGGTGATACGCGAGCACGGCGGCGAGATTGGTTCGACGTTCGGCGTGCCGGTCGAGGAGATACGGCGCGGGATTGCGAATGGCGTGCGCAAGGTCAATATCGACACGGACATTCGCCTTGCGATGACGGGCGCGATGCGTCGCGCGATGGCATCGGCGCGCTCGGAGTTCGATCCGCGTCACGCTTTGAAGGCGGCGACGGCGGCGGCGAGGGACTTATGTATCGAACGGTTCGAGGCGTTCGGGTGCGCGGGGCAAGCGGCGAGGATCAGGCCGATGGCGTTGGAGGCTATGGCGAGGCGGTATCACTGAGGGGCTGGTCAGTTGCGTGAATAGTCTCTGCTTTGGCTCTCAACCAAAGCAGAGACCGATCAAACGACGGTGACGCAGTCGTGGTACGGCGAGAGAAGTCGATCGGAGGTAATCAATCGCAGAAGCTCGCTCGCAGCTTGCGCGACCAGCAGACGATCAAAGGGATCGTAGTGAAAAAGCGGTAGGTCACGTACTGCAAGCGCATGCATATGACTCACGGTAAGTTCGGCATAAGCAAGGTCATCCACTCCGTTGAGGATTTGCTGCACACGCGGTTCAAGCTTGCCGCGAGCGGCTTTGATAGCCAGTTCCCAGATGCTTGCGGAACTGACGTAGATTTCAGTTGCATCTTCGATCAGACTGCGTGCCTTCTTTGGAAGCCGTCGGTCTTCGGTCACGGACCAGACATAGACGTGCGTATCGAGCAACAGTCGCATTACCGGCCCTCGAACGCGGCGAGTATGTCGTCGGGCAGCGGCGCAAGCAACGCTTCGGTTATCGCATCGACCTCTTCTTGCGAGATGAGTCCCTTCGCGATGCCAATCCTCCTGCCCTTGACTCGACGAATGCAGCTGAGCGTAAAGGACGGGCCCGAGTCGTCTTGTATTTCAACCCTTTCCCCCTTTAGCGCCAGCTCAATAAGTTGCGAAAAGTTAGCTTTAGCATATTCAATGCTGACGGTGTGCATCATGTTGTGCTCCGGATAACTAAGTTAGCGTTTCAACATGCTAGACGGTTTGAAACGCCTCGTCGATATGCCGAACAGCCAATTGGGAGCAACCTCATGCCGACCGAATCTCCGCCGGGCGAACCGGGCGCGGATGCCGCGACTTTCGCGCTCATCGCCACCGACGGCACGACCCGCACGCTCGACAGTCTCAAGGGCGAGCGCGGCCTCGTCATCGTGTTCATGTGCAATCACTGCCCGTATGTGAAAGCTGCGTTGCCAGGCCTCATCCGCGACGCCATCCAGCTACGTGAAACAGGCGTGAACGTCGTCGGCATCAACTCGAACGATGCAAGCGTCTACACCGACGACGATTTCGACGCCATGGTGCGCCTCGCCGAAGATCAACGCCTGCCGTTCCCGTATCTCTTCGATGAAACGCAGCAAGTCGCGCATGCATACGGCGCCGTCTGCACGCCGGAATGCTTCGGTTTCGACCATGAGCTGAAGCTGCGCTATCGCGGCAGAATCGATGCATCGCGCAAGGAACCGTTGCCCGATGCGCGCCGCGATCTCTACGAAGCCATGCGCGACATCGCGGTCCATGGCACCACACAGGCTCTGCAACTCCCCGCGCTCGGCTGCTCGATCAAATGGAAAGCGTCGTGACTCAGCGTTTTCTGGTGGGCCCGGGCGCATGCCACGCGCTCAAGTCCTCTTCGGGCCGATCTACCTCGCATCCCCAATCGAGCGGCTGATCCTGATCGAAGCGCTTGCCGAGTTGCCACGCGATCTCGGCCCGCGCGAGTTGCACGCCCATGTAGAACGCGTGTCCGCCATCGGCTTCGAGTTTGAGATCGGGATAAAGCGCGAACGGATCGATTGCAAGGCGATGCCCGTCGCGGTTGTAGACGTGAATGCCATCGGCGGAAACCTGCACGCGAAAGTTGGGGTCGCGCACCGCCGCCGCGAGCGCGCCGATCTCCTCGGCGTTATAAGGAAACGGCCGCTTCGAATGCAGCGCCGACAAGTCGCTCGATATGCCCTTCGGCAAGGTCTGTGTCTCACGCGCCGCATGCATCACGCGCCGCGCGACATCGGCTTCACGCACGGCGCGGCGGGCATGCAGACTCACGGAAGTGGTCAGCACGGCCGCGACGCGCAACTCCGCCGCCATGCCGAACAGCACGGCGTTGATGCCGCTCGTGTCCGCCTCGGTCAACTCGGTCACGTTGCCGACGCCCATCATGATCGGCACATCGGCGTAGCGTTCTCGCAGGCCTACATAGCGCGCAATGGATGCCGCGAGCCCGAACGGGATCGGATCGAGAATCGGATCGGCAAGAAACGGACGGCCGCGTTGCTGCATGATGTCGATGGCCGCATCGAGCGATGCCACGTCGAGCGGTTCGCGCGGCACGAGTATCGGCGTCGATGCCACTTCGTCGGCGACCCACAACGTATCCACATTCAGGCTCATCACGTAATCGGCGCCCGCGTGTCCACCGCGCACGAGTTCATCGGTGAGCATGGAATCGACACTTACGCGAAAACCGCGTTCCTTGAGCATCGTTACCGCATCTTCCAGATGCGGAAACGGCGTCGCGGGCAGGCAACCGATATCGATTACATTCGCGCCCTGAGCCTGATAGTCAAGCGCGCGTGCCGCGATGCCATCGAGATCGAGACGCGGCGCATCGACGATCTCCGCGAAAATTTCCGTCTCGTAACGCGAGAGATCCACCTTTCGCGCCTCGCGGCCGAAGAACTGCGGCAAGTCCTTGACTTCCTCGGGACCGCGCTCGACCTTCACGCCGAAATGCGCGGAGAGCATGTCGAGGTCGCCACGGCATCGGCCGGGCACGATCACGCGGTGCGTGCCTTCGGTGAGCGGTGGCACCACGCGCCGGCGGATCATGTCGGCCGTCATCAGCCCCGCGACCTGCAAGCCGATTTCGCGCACTTCCCACGAAAATGGCGAGTCCTGATTCGAAGTCGGTGCGATGCCTTCCAGCACCTGATGAAGACTGCGCTCGGCGAGCCGCCCGGTCAGGAAGACGATGTGTTCCATGCGAGCTTCAGTTCGGATAGCCGTTGATCGAGAGCGTGGCGCAAGTCGTCGAGCGTGCGCGCGACCGTCGTGAGTTCGAAGCGCGCAAGCCGTTCGACGTTGTCGAATTCGATGGCGCGCGGCCGCAGTTCGACCCATTGACGCGGCGCATGCGTGATGACGCTCGGTTCCGTATCGCATGCATACACGATGCCCGGCACACACTGCTTACCGGCCTGCGCGAAGAGATTGGTCGGGAGCGTATCGGAGATGCCGAACGCGCACTTGGCGACGGTGTTGCTCGTTGCGGGCGCGATCACGACGGTGTGATAGTCGCCCTGATATAGCATGCCGACGGGCACGCTGCTCGCGCTGTTATCGCGAAACACGCGAAAGCGTTCGCGCAGTTTCGCGAGGGTCCAGCCGTAGAGCGGCAGCACTTCCTCGCCCGCGGACGACAAGAACATGTCGACGCCCGGCAAGCGCAGCGCAAGCTCGATGGATTCCTCGAGCATATGGCCGGAGCCCGTGACGCACCACGCAAAGCGCGCGTCGGCTTTGAATTCGTCGAGCCGGCGCGCGGGCGTGGGTTCGCTGGACCGTTCCGTCATGCGTCGGCTTGATCCGCTGCGTTGGGCGAGTCGTGCGACAACCTGATATGCAGACGATGCATCTTCCGGTACAACGTGTTGCGGCTGATGCCGAGCACCTTCGCCACGTTGCTCACGTTCCAGCGATGTTCGTCGAGCAATTGCAGCACGGTCTCGCGCTCACGCAACTGAATGGCGTTGAGCGTGGACGTATCGGCGTCTTCGGTGAGATGCGCGAACGTAGCGGCGACATTCGGCGTGCGCGGCGCGCTTTGCGTCGCGGTCTGCGCCGACACACCGTTGACGATTTCCGGCGGCAGATGCGCGCAGCGAATCTCGGGACCGTCGCACAACGCAATCGCCATTTGCAGCACATGCCGCAACTGCCGGATGTTGCCGGGCCACGCATAACTCAGCAGCGCCTGCCGCGCTTCGACGCTCAATGAAGGCGGCTCGGACGTTTCCGTTTCGAGGATATGGCAGATGAGCGCGAGCGCATCGGCCCGTTCGCGCAACGGCGGCAGATTGATCTCGATCCCGTTCAGCCGATAGTACAAGTCCTCGCGAAAGAGGCCGGTCTGCACGAGTTCGATCAAGTTTCTATGGCTCGCGCTGATGAGCTGAAAGTCCACCTTCACGGTGGTTTCAGCACCGAGCGGCGTCACCTCGTGCTCTTCCAGTACGCGTAAGAGACGCGCTTGCAGAGCGAGCGGCATGTCGCCGATTTCATCCAGAAACAGCGTGCCGCCATTGGCCTGCACGATCTTGCCGCGCCGGCCTTCGCGCTGCGCGCCGGTGAAAGCGCCCGCGCGATACCCGAACAACTCGCTCTCGATGAGATTCTCCGGCAACGATGCACAGTTCACCGCGACGAACGCACCCGACCCGTTCGGGCTGATGCTGTGCAGCGCATTGGCGAACACTTCCTTGCCGGTGCCGGTCTGGCCGCGCAGGATGATCGGAATCTTGCGCTGGATCACGCGCGCCGCAAGCTGAATCTGCGAAGCCATGCGCGGATCGCCGAATTCCAGATGCGAGAGTTTGTCGAGGCGGCCCGCGCCGGTGCTCGCGCCATCACGAACGTCGCGGACATCCTGGGCATCGCGTTTCGGCGCTCTTACGCGCGATCCCGGCGCGGGAGAATCGCGCGTGACAGGATCGTTCAGGAGAATGCGGCTCGTGTCGCGCATGCCTTCGCGCGGCGTCTGCGCGGTCAGGAAGAAGCGCGTGTTGGCCTTCGCGCTGTACACGGTCACCGGATGAAACGAGCCGCGAATGCTGCGCGCGATCATGTCTTCGAGCGATGCGTTGAACGCTTCCTCGATGCGCTTGCCGTACAACTCCGCGGGCGAACGCAGGTCGAGCTGAAAGAGCGCGCTGCGGCTCGCGGCGAGCACCACGCCGTCGTCGCTGACAGCGAGCTTGCCCGCGTGCAGCGTGCCGACGAATTCCGGCCGGCTATGAAAATGGATCATGTTCGCGTGACGGTAGCGCGCATCGATCAAACGATTTTCGATCATCTGCCGCGACATGCCGACGAGCACCAGCGAATGCTGCTGCAGGAGCTTCGAGCGGCTCGTGACATCGAGCACGCCGACCACCGTGCCGCGATCGTCGAAGATCGGCGCGGCCGAACACGTGAGCGACGTATAGCGCGGATAGAAATGCTCGTGCTGGCACACGGCAATGCAGTCGCGCTCGATCAGACACGTACCCATGCCGTTGGTGCCGGCTTCGCGCTCGCTCCACACGGCGCCCACGCGCAAGCCATCGGCGGCGACGGCCTCGCCGAACGGCACCGAGGACACCTGATGAACGATCACGCCGTCCGCATCGACGAGTACGACAGCGAGTTCGGGATCAGCCAGTTGCTGATAAAGCGTCGTCATCTCCAGCTTCGAGCACGCGATGAGATCGCTCGCGGCCTCGCGGCGCTCGGTGAGTTCGCGCTGCGTGAGCACGGGTGGCATGACGAAATGGCCGGGGTCGAGCCTGAACTCCGTCAGGCAGCGCGTCCACGATTGCGCGACCGAAGCGCTGGTGCGGCGTGACGCCAGCGGATTGTTCACGATATTCAGCACTTCCCTGACATGCGTATCTACGTCTGCTAGCAACGACATGGGGCCGTGTCTCCGTGACGTCCGTTCCGGCTGCGCTCGTACGTGTTTACGCGTACGGCACAGCCGTCGAAAGTCGAATCTGTTGTGTTTTCCGCTGGCGCTGCGGGTCTCGCTACTCTATTGGTACTTGTATTTGCCGATAACCGCATGCGCGCGCCTCGTGGCCGTAGTGCCCGATCGCCTTCAGTCGGCCAGCACGGTTCTCAAAAACTTTACATGCTCTGACGCATTGGTTCAATAAGTAGTCGCATTGGTTTAAGCGTTTCTTGCCCGCTTCTTGCTTGGAGCTTACGGATTTTTCGATGCCGTTCCGGAGACGACGATATGGGCAGATTCGAACCGATTCGCGACGCCAGTCAGGCGGACGCCGATGCATCCCGTGGGGCTCACATGGATATCGTCTATATCGAGGGACTCACGGGCCAGACGGTGATCGGCATCGACAAGAGCGAGCTGCACGACCCGCAGCCGGTGCGCATGAATCTCGCGATCGGCGTGCCCTCGCTGCGCGCGTGCGTCACGGATCGTATCGAAGATACCGTCAATTATGCTGCGGTGCGGGAGGCGATTCTCGGGCTCCTGGCAGCGCACCATGTGCAGTTGCTCGAAGCGCTCGCCGAACAGATCGCGCAGCGCGTGATCGCGGACTTCGGCGCGCATTGGGTGAAGGTATCGCTCGAAAAGCCGGCCAAGTTCGAGGATGTCGAAGCGGTGGGCGTCGTCATCGAAAGGCGGCGGAGCACGGCGACGGCATCGCCGCGTGGCGGCGTGAGTCTCGCGTGGATCGGACGCGGCTATATGCCGGAATGAGCGTCGAGTCTTGCCGGTGCGTCACTGACGACACCGGCAGCATCTGCATGAAACGGCTGAACCGGCTTATCGAGCCGCCGCCTTCTGCACGATTCCGCAAGCCTTGAATGCGTCCTTCTGAAGCTCGCGGTACTTCTTCGTCTGTGCCTTGGCGCGATCCACGCGAAACTCGCCGCCGCCTTCGCCACCAAGCGAGGCGTACTTGGAGAACGTCATCTGCTCGACGAAATCGTCGTAGGTGAGGCTCTGGGAGATCTTGTCGATGGCGCAGGAGCACTTGTAGACGTTGGCGAAGTCGTGGCCGTTGTCGTCCATGCAGCCGAGCACGTATTCGACGCGTCCCTCGGTCGGATAATCATGTCGCGAAGCGGAAGCGCCGTCCTTGGCCGCGGCCGTCGCGCCGAACGAAAGCGGCGAAGCGAGCGAGAGGCAAGTGAGCACCGTCAACGCGCAGCAACGTGGGGTCATGCGATAAGCCTCGTATTCATCCGTGATTCATGATTGATTCGAAAGCAGCCGGCGCGGATGTAAGCCCCGCGCCGGCCACGACAGACGATCAGTTCGCCGCGAACGGATGCGCCGCCGATCCCTTCTTCGAAACGACTTCCGAAGCCTTGGGCTCGCCCGCCACCGCACGCTGAAGAGCTTCCTTGGTTGCCTTGTAGTTGTACTCCTGAATCTTCTTGTCGTCATCCGCTTCCCAGTGGATGAAAACCCCGACGCAGATGAAAAGGTCGTCGGCTTCGTCGGCGGGAATGGTGCCGTCCTCCACGCTGTCGGCGACCGCGAGCGCCACCGCATGCTGCGCCGGGCCGAACATCTGCACGGCTTGCTTCGCGCCCTTGATCGTGACCTTGTTGAAGAGAATGGTGTTCGGCTTGGTCAGCAGATTCGGTGCGACCACGGCGAGTAGCGATGTGAAGCCGTCCTTGTTGTTGGTCAGCGCGTTGCAGAACGCGGTCTCGGCAGCGGAACCTCGCGGTCCGATGATCAAGTCGATGTGAGCGACTTCGTTGCCATCGCCGACGAGCGACTCTCCTACCAGAACGCGGTTGATCTTGGCCATGCTCTTCCTCCAATGGATTTGTTTCTAGGGACGTCTGACTCGCTCCCGAAGCACGATCCTCAAACCCGTCTCAAGGCGTTCGCACCGCGCAAAGCGGACTGCATAAACGCGAAGTTCCTAACATGTTCCGTGCCAATTTTTGTCCGCACCCGGCGCGCTTCGTGCAAATCAATCGGCAAACGCGCCCATCGCGAGCGCCACGAACAAGGTTGCAACCGCGAGGTCCGCGCTCGTGCCGGGATTGATGCCGCGCGCCTTCAGTTCGGCGTCCCACGAGTCGAATTCGGGGCAGTCGTGAAAACTTCCTTCGGCGCGCCATCGGTCGTGATGTAAAGCTGCATCGCGCGTGACACTTTGCGCCATCGCCGCGCCGAGCTTGCGCACTATGTGCGAATCGGGCCATGAACGCAGGAAGATGAGGAATGCGTCGAGCATGGCTTCCTGTGCCGTCGATGCATCGATCAGTCGGACGGTATCGAAGATATCGGCGAAGCCATTGGCGTATTGCCGCGCGATGCTGTCGCGGTCGGCGGCAAGCGTCATCGCCGCGCGCAGGTCGATAGTTGGCGCGGCGTGGACGGTTTGTTCCGGCGCGTCGCCGAGGCCGCCCGGATTGGCCAGCGCAATCGCGCGGTAAGCGAGGCGCGCGTCTTCCATGTCGAGCGCATGCAGCGCGCTTTGCGTTGCAGTGCGCCAAGCGGCGATATCGCGTGGAGCGGCTTCTTCGAAAGCCACGCACAGCGGCGCGCACAAGAGCACGATGCCGAGGTTCGTATTGCAGCCTGCAACGTCGAAACTGCGGCGCACCGCTTCGAGAATGCGCGTGCCGACGCTTGCATTCGGCTCGAACAAGCCGATTGCAGCCGCTTGAGCGCTTTCGACGAACTGGCTCGCGATCATTCCGTGTCCGGCGCTCGCCGTGCTCACGTTGCCCGGTTTGCGCGTTTCCACATCGAGCCGGCATGCGCGCAGAAAAGCCGCTTTGATGTGATGAAGCTCAGGCATCGCCGCTCGCCCGCGCGAGGTTTCCTTTCGATGCCGCGAGCTTGCGGTCGAGCAGATCGTCGACGAGCAGCGCGGCGATATCGAGCGATGTCACCGATTGCAGCCCGCGCCACGCCGCCACGCCGTTCACTTCGAGCACGAGCGGCCGGCCGCCTTCCGGCGCGATCAGATCGACGCCCGCGTAATCCAGGCCGAGCGCAGCGGTTGCGCGTACCGCCGTTTCCGCGAGCGCGGGCGTGAGTTCGGCGGGCTCGCAGCGTGCACCGCGCGCGAAGTTATGAATCCAGTCCTCGCCGCCCACGCGCTTCATCGCGGCCACGGCCTGCGTGCCGATCACGAGCACGCGCCAGTCGAAACCGGGCTCGCCGGTATCGACATAACGCTGAAGATATGCGACCTGACTAAAAGGCTTGAGCGATGGCAACGGCGCGCACGCCTGCCCGCGCGAGCGCGCGCCGAGCCGCTTCAAGCCCTTGCCTTGCGATCCGAACAACGGCTTGATGACGACCTGCCGCCCCGCAGCCGCCTCGCGCATCAACACGCGTTGCGCATGCGCCGTGGATTCGCCGGCCCATGTGGCCGGGGTCGGCACGCCGTAGCGGTTGAGCAGAAAGCTCGTCATCGACTTATCCACGCTGCGCTCGATCGCGCGGGCGTCGTTATAGACCGGCACGCCGCATTCGCGCAGCGCATGCAGAATGCCGAGCCGCAACGTGACCTGCTCGAAGGTTCCGCCCGCGATGCCGCGCACGAATACCGCATCGGGCAGGGCGTGGCCGAAGCCGGGAATCGCGAGGCCGAAGGGTGGCCAGGTGGTGTCGATACGGCAATCCGCGAGATCGACGCAACGCGCCTCGACGCCGCGCGCGCGGAACGCCTTCTTCAGCCGGCCCGTGTGCCAGCCAGTTTCGTCGGTCATGATGGCGACGCGCGATACCATCGTCATGCCGCGTCCTTCTTGCCGCGCCATTGCGCATCGAGCAGCGCCTGATCGAGCTTGCCGCCGCGATAGGTCGCGCCGCTATCTAGGCTCGATACCCACGCTTCGGCGGGCGCGAAGAGCGCGCCATCGATCTGATAAAAGTCGTAGTTGAACGACGTGAAGATTTCCGCGAAGGGACGCCCGTAATCGCGCGCATTCGCCGAAGGCAACTCGGCGGCAAGGCGCTTCGCCACGGCATCGCTCCTGACGGTGAGATGCACGCGGCCTCCGTAGAGAATGGCGTCGTTGGTGCGGCCCATCGCCTGAATGGCGTCGGGCGAGGGCGGCGGCAAGGGCGCGGTGCCGCTGCCTTCCACGATCTCGCTCAGGTCCACGCCCAGCACATGCGTCTTATGGAGCGCCACTTCCACCACGCGTGCAACGACTTGCACCGTGCCCGCCACAGACTGCGTCGGCGTGACCGCGATGACGAGCTTGTCCGCCGCGAGCCCGCAATCCGCGAGTACTTTGTCGATGACGATCTGCGGTGGCAAGCGGTCCACTTCCATGACGAGCGCGCCGCGTTCGTGATGGTCGCGATACGCGAGTTCGTCGAAGAGCGGCTCCTTGCCTGCAAGCGCGCGCGCTGGCCCCGAGCCGAGCGAGAAGAATTTCTTGCCGCCCGTTTGTTCCTTCGTCGCCGAAAGACTCCAGCCCGCGTACTGACTGCCGAGACACGCGAGCACGGGGTTCGAGGTCTGCACTTCGATATAGCTCGGCCAGGAAGGCGCGGCATCGAAAGCGCTGCGCAACTCGACACGCCCGAGCCCGCCCATGCAGATACGCGCGATCAAGAGGCCCGCTTCGGCGCTGCCTGCGGCGTTCACGCCAGCATCGACGATAACGGTGCCAGCCGGCGTGCGCGTGACTTCCACCCGCAAGCGCGCGGCGTCGTCGATCAGGCGATCCACGAGCCTCGCGCTCGATGCGTTGACGCTGAGTTGATTCGATGAAGTCATGGGCAGTATGAGTCGATGCGTTGCAGAAGCCGCGCGCTTTCATTTGTCAGTGCATTGCGCAAGGCGTCGAGCGTGGGCGCGGCCGCGGTGACCGTGCAGGCCGGCATGCCCGCTTCGATCCGCGCGCCGGTGAGCGGCACGTCGTGACACGCGGGGTCTTCGAAACACGCATCGCTGAAGAGGCGCGACACGGTGAACGACGCGGGCGCAAAGACCACGCGCTGGCCCGCTATCGACGCCGGCGTTCGCGACGATGCAAGCGCCGAACGCGGCAACGCGCCGTGCAGGCATGCGTCGAGATGCGCGCCGATCAATCCGCGCGGCCATTCATCGGGCCATGCGGCTTCGTAGAGCGCCATCGTCGAGGAGGGGCGTGTGTTCACTTCGAGGACTTGAAACGTGTCGTCATCGAGCAAAAAGTCGATGCTGTTGAGTCCCGTCAAGCCGGTCTTCCACACGATGGTTTCGATGGCGGCAACGATGCGCTCGGTTATCCCTGGCGGCAATGCGATCGGCCCGAGCGAACCCGCGTGCACGAAAGGCAGACGCCCCGTTTCGATACTCAACTGTTCCGCGAAGCCGATGATCGCCGCTTCGCGACGCGCCGCGACGAAGAGCGCGGACATCGAACGGCCTTGCGCGAGACGCTGAAAATAGGCATCGGCGGGAGCGTTGTCAGCGTGTTCCGCCCATTCGATATGCGTGCCGCCGCAGCCGTCCGAACGCTTCATGAGCCAGCCGCGCGCATCGGCGGGCCTGTCGAAGCGCACTGCCGGATGCGCGATCTGCGCGTCGTCGAGCAGCGCGAAGAAGCGGCGCGGGTCGCGCACCGCGGCGGCTTCCACGCCATTGCCGATGAAGCGCGGCATATGCGGCATGCGGCTCAGTTCATTCGCGAGCGGTTCGAGCCCGCTCGTCACGATGAGCCCCAGCATGCGCGGCAGACGCGCGGCGCATTCGAGCGCATCGAAAAGACGGGTGCGGTCTATCGACAAGCCATCCCCTCCGATATCGAACCACATGCCCGAGTTCTCGCGCGTGTCGCGGTCGCCGAAGATATCGAGCGCCACGACATTGAGCCCGGCACGCGCGGCGGATTGCGCGAGCAGCCGGGCTGAAAGCCCCGCCACGGCGACGCGTGGCGCACGCGCTGCAACGGGATGGATCATGAGCCGAGCCCCGCGACGACCGCGCGCGCTTCGTCGAATGCTTCAGGATAGCCGAGATACACGGGCTTGCCGCCGGTACGCATGCGCAAGAAGAGACGATGCTCCGCCTGATACTTCACATTGCCAATGGCGAGCGCGCCGATGCCGATGGCGTCCGCGCGTGCCGCGCCCGCGAGCGGCTTGCCGTTGTCCATCACGTTGACGCCCGCGATGCCTTCGGGCGGCACCGCGTTGACGTCCGCCGCGATCAGCAGGTTCTTGGCATGTGCGAGATCGGCGGCGCTCATCACCTGCACGCCTGCAACTGCGGTGGCGAAGACGACTTCCGCGCGCGCCAGTTCGCGATGCAATTGCTCGGGCGTGCCGGTCGCAACACCGGAAGTGGCAATGTCGAAGCGCCGGTTGATTTCGTCGCTCACCTGGGTCGCGCGTGACTGGCTCGAATGGCTCGCGACGACGACATCCGCACCGAGCGATGCGGCCATCGCGGCCGCGACGCGTCCCACCGCGCCCGTGCCGCCGAGTATCAAGACGCGCTTGCCGCCGAGATCGACGCCATGCACGGCCTTCAGATGTTTTTCCGCGAGCGCGACGAGCGCGGCGGCCGTGGTGTAGGCGCCCGATGGGTCGGTAAAGACAGAGACCTCGAAGGGCGGGACCATCGCCTGACGCGCCTTTTCGAGCATGTCGGCGGCGAGCATGACATCGCGTCCGCCTATGAAGATGCCCGTGCGCGATACGCCCTTCGGTCCGCGTGAAAAGATCGCATCCTGCGTGAGTTGCACGACGATATCTTCATCGACATTGCAGTAAGGCACGACGATCTGATAGCCGGCATCGGCCGCCATGTTGACATCGAACGGACTCATCTGCGGCGTGCTCGTGAACATGTGGAGCACATAAGGTCTTTCGAAAGCTTCGGACATGTCGATGGACTCGTGGTCGATTTGGAATTGATGAACGCAGGTTCAGGCAGCATCCGCGCCTTGCTCGCGGCGGTCGGCGGCACGCCATGTCGCGCCGCGATTGCGGCCGGTAGCGATGGAAAAGGTGAGGGGTGCGCGAGGCGTCACGCGTTGCGCGGTGGCGAGTGCGCGTTCGGCGTCCTGCGCGCTTGCGACGAACGCGAAGCCAACCGGTCCCCATGACGTCTGCCCAATGCCGGCCTTCTGCTCGGCGGCGACGGCTTCGAGCGCGCGCGCCACGGCGGGGCTCGCGAACACGCCGCCTTGCACGGGCGCGAAGTATTCGCCGATGGTCTGCTGCAAGTCGCTGATGGCGTCGGCGAAGGTATCGAAGTCGCTTTCGGCGGCGGCGGGCAGGATACGCATCAGCGCGAGATGACTGAGATGCGCGGCGAGTGTTTCAGGGAAGGGATCGAGTGCGGCAAGTCCGCGCCTTTCTTCGTCGCCGTGCAGACCTTCGCGCGAGGTGTCGTCGATCAGAAGCACGCGCCAGTCATCGGGGAAGGCCTGGCGCGAGATCAGCGGCGGCAATGTATTCGCGGATGCGTGGCGCATGTCGCGGCCGCCGTCGAGAATGAGGCCGCCGTGATCGAAGCCATGAATGCCGATGCCGGAGCGCGCGCCCCGTTTGAGTATGCGCGCGATGTCCGCAGTGTCTATGCCGTTGTGACCGGTTGCTCGTGCGAAGGCGGTGCCGAGCGTCAGGGCGAGCTGCGTGCCAGAGCCGAGGCCCGTATGCGCGCGCGGTGCTTCGTGTACGTCTATATCGACGGCACGCGGTTCATTGAACGCCGCCTGCAATTGCTGAAGGTAATGAGCGATACGCTCTTTCTGCGCTTCCGTGACATGGCCTTCTATCTGCGCCGTCTGCTGCCGCGTGCCATGAGCGATGCGCGCGGTGAGACGCGTGCCGTGTCCTTCTATCGCGAGCCCGAGGCTGCCGAAGGCGCGGCCTGAGGAGCCGTTCGGATCGAGAAAGCCGAGATGCAGGCGCGCGGGTGCTTCGACCGTGATCGCCGGTAAAGGCGATAAGCGTCGGGGTGAGGTTGGCATCGCGGCTCGTGTTCCTTCAGGGGGTTTTGGGCTTCCCTGTTAGGCAAAAGTTATACCAAGACTGCACGCGCCGCGTGGCCGGGCTAGTCGTACTTGATATAGCGGAAGCGTTGATCGTCGGATGGCGTGCCGTCGAGCGGACCGTCTTCCTTGCCTGGCTGCCACTGCACCACGTCTTCGATACGCGTGGCGAGCGCGAAGTCCTTGTCGGTAATGCCCTTCGCCGAATGCGTCTTGAGCTTGACCACGACGAACGCATAAGAGACGGTCAGGTCGGGATGATGCCAGGCCGCTTCGGCAAGATGCCCGACCGTATTGACGACCATGAGCGTGCCCTTCCAGCTCTCGGTCTTGAACTTGCGCCTGAGCCATCCGTCCTCGAGATACCAATGCGCGAGCGGACCCGTAAGCCGTTCCCGCACCTCTTCATCCGAGTAGACCTTCTCTGCTTGAGCCATGACGTTGCCTCCTTATGGAAAACACCGAGTATGCGCCCCGTGCGTTGATCGTGAAGCGGCGCTGCGCAATGCTGCGACGCGTCATGTGACACCTGAGCAAGCGTTGCTGTTCCATCACATGAAGCCTTTCGCGTATTTGACACAGTATGTGTCGCACGCCGCCATTCGCACGCCACAAAACAAGCGTTCGCAAACCGGCATGGAATATGCAAATGCCCGGTCACGCAAGATCCCGGCAATGTACCGGGGCACAAGCGAATCTCGTTACCTGCATTCAGAAGGCGCGCACGATGCAAACGGTAGCGTGGTCATTCCCGGGTCGGAGGCATCATCATTCTGGAGGAGACATGAACTTACGCACCCTGGTTCTTGGACTGGCGGTGGTCGCAACGGCAGGCCTCAATTCGTACGTGGCGCAGGCTGATTCGCAACTCGACACCGCAATCAAGAATCCTTCGAACTGGGCGGCGCAAGCGGGCGATTATTCCAATCACCGCTATAGCACGCTCAAGCAAATCAACGAGAACAACGTCGGCAAGCTACAGGTTGCCTGGACCATGTCCACCGGTGTGCTGCGAGGCCATGAAGGCTCGCCGCTCGTCATCGGCGACACGATGTATATCCATTCGCCGTTTCCCAACAAGGTTATCGCCATCAGTCTGAAGGACCAGACGTTCATCTGGCAATACCAGCCGAAGCAAGACAATCAGGTCATCTCGGTGATGTGCTGCGATACGGTCAACCGTGGTCTCGCATATGGCGACGGCAAGATCTTCCTGCAGCAAGCCGACACGAAGCTCGTCGCGCTCGACGCCAAGACCGGCGACGTCGTATGGACCGCGCAAAACGGCGATGCGAAGAAAGGCGAAACCAACACCAACGCGCCGCACGTCTTCGGCGACAAGGTGTTGACGGGCATCTCCGGCGGCGAGTTCGGTGTTCGCGGCCGGCTCATTGCCTACAACATCAAGGACGGCAAGGAAGTCTGGAAGGCCTACAGCACCGGGCCCGACAATGAGATGCTGATGGACCCGCAGCAAACGATGACCTGGACCGACGGCAAGATGGCGCCCATCGGTGCGGACTCGTCGCTCAAGAGCTGGCAGGGCGATCAGTGGAAGTATGGCGGCGGGACCACATGGGGCTGGTATGCATGGGACCCGAAGCTCAACCTTGTCTACTACGGTACAGGCAACCCCGGCACGTGGAACCCGACGCAACGACCCGGCGACAACAAATGGTCGATGTCGATCTTCGCGCGCGACCTGAATACCGGCAAGGCGAAGTGGGTCTATCAAATGACGCCTCACGACGAGTGGGACTATGACGGCGTCAACGAAATGATCCTGTCGGACCTGAACATCAACGGCAAGAAGACGCCGGCGATCGTTCACTTCGACCGTAACGGTTTCGGCTATACGCTCAATCGAGAAAGCGGCGAACTGCTCGTGGCGCAGAAGTACGACCCGGCGGTGAACTGGGCCAATAGCGTCGATCTGAAGAGCGGCCTGCCGATTCGTAACGCCAGCTACTCCACGCAGGCAGCCGGTCCCGATCACAACGTCAAGGGCATCTGCCCGGCGGCGTTGGGCTCGAAAGACCAGCAACCCGCCGCATTCGATCCGAATTCGAGCCTGTTCCTCGTGCCGACGAACCACGTCTGCATGGACTACGAGCCGTTCCAGGTCGACTACGTGTCGGGTCAGCCGTTCGTCGGCGCCACGCTCTCGATGTTCCCTGGTCCGAACGAGAACGGCGCGATGGGTAACTTCATCGCGTGGGATGCGTCGAAGGGCAAGATCGCATGGTCCAAGACGGAGAAGTTCTCGGTGTGGTCCGGCGCGCTCGCAACCGCTGGCGGCGTGGCGTTCTACGGCACGCTCGAAGGCTACATCAAGGCCGTGCGTATCAAGGACGGCAAGGAACTGTGGAAGTTCAAGACGCCGTCCGGGATCATCGGCAACGTGTTCACCTATCAGTACCAAGGCAAGCAGTTCATCGGCGTGTATTCGGGCATCGGCGGCTGGGCTGGCATCGGCATGGCAGCGGGACTCGAAAAGTCGGCGGAAGGCCTGGGCGCGGTGGGCGGCTATCGTGAGCTTGCAAAGTACACGGCACTCGGCGGCACGCTCTTCGTGTTTGCCATTCCGGGCAGCGCGGGCTGATTACGTATCAGCCGTTTCGTTAGCCTGCAACTAGTTCGATTCGAAGCGTAATGACGCGCGGCGGTCAGGGAGTCCGCCGCGCGTGAAAACCCCACATACGAGATATTCAAGGAGACAAGCGAATGAAAGGCCGATCACTCTTGCTGCTGTCGATTGCGCTCGCGGCGTCCAGCGCTTCGTTTGCCCAGACGAGTCCGGGACAAATGAAGCCCGTGGCGTACAAGGTCGTCGATGGCAACAAGGTCGATGCCGATACGCTGCAAGGATGGCGTACCTGGCGCGCGCTCGCGTGCGAACGTTGTCACGGGGCGAAG
This sequence comes from Caballeronia sp. GAWG2-1, assembly GCF_023631405.1. Taxonomy (NCBI): domain Bacteria; kingdom Pseudomonadati; phylum Pseudomonadota; class Betaproteobacteria; order Burkholderiales; family Burkholderiaceae; genus Caballeronia; species Caballeronia sp. GAWG2-1. The sequence goes on along the minus strand of NZ_JALQDD010000029.1, from coordinate 87,590 downwards.
CAGGAGGGTCTCGTCGGCCCGTCGCTCGTCGATGCTTTCAAGACGTTGGACAAGAACGAGTTTCATCGCACCGTGTTTGGCGGACGCGTGGATAAGGGTATGCCCGATTTCAGCGCGAGCCAGATGATGCAGAAAAACTGGGAGAATCTCTTTGCGTATCTGAAGGGACGCTCAGACGGCAAGATCAATCCGGGCGATTTACAAGCGCTCGATGCGAAGTGATTGCGTTCGTTGCTTGTCCGATGTTGCATGAAGTTGCATTTGAACCCGGAGGTATCGATGTCAGATCGTAATGGAAGCCGCGCCGCTTCGTTCCGATTCCCGGCCGTATCGAACACGGTATGCGCGGCGTTGCTCGCGTTCACGGCGCAAACGGTCTTCGCGCAGGGCGCGGGTACACCGCCGCCGAACTTGCCTAACAACGACGGCGCGGACGGCGTGCTGCGCGTGTGCGCGGATCCGAACAACATGCCTTTGTCGAATCAGAAGGGCGAAGGCTTCGAGAACAAGATCGCAAGCCAGATGGCAAGCGACTTCGGCTACAAGCTCGAATACACGTTTTATCCGCAACGCATGGGATTCGTGCGCAATACGCTGCGCGACAAGGCACCGAGCACGGATCAGTTCAAGTGCGATCTGATTATCGGCGTGCCCAAAGGTTATGAACTCACCGCGACCACGCGCCCTTATCTGCACTCGACCTATGCCATGGTGTTCCCGAACCGGCCGGAGTACGCCAGCATCAAGTCGCCGGCCGATCTCATGAATCTGCCGCCGGATCAGTTGAAGAAGATGAAGCTCGGCATCTTCGTGAAGAGTCCCGCGACTGACTGGCTGTTGCAACACAATCTGATCGAACAGGCGGTGTCGTATCAGGGGCAAAGCGGCGATCCCGACGCCTTTCCCGGCGAGATGATCGAGCATGATCTGTCGCAAGGCAATGTCGATGCCGCCTTCGTCTGGGGCCCGATTGCAGGCTATTTCGTGAAGCTCTCGGATAACAAGGCGCGCCTCGTGCCGTTCGCACCGCAACCCGGCATTCGCTTCGATTATGAAATTTCAATGGGCGTGCGTTACGGCGAAAAAGCATGGCGCGACAAGGTGGATAACTGGATTGCGTCGAACCAGCCGAAGATCGATCAGATACTGACGAGCTATCAGGTTCCGTTGCTGCCGCTGCAGCCGCTGCAGCCGGCCTCCACGCAATGAGGTTCGACATTCGAGGTATTGCCCTCGCCTGCGCGCTTGGCGGCTTCGTCTCGCTGATGCCGCCGGCCTCGTTCGCGGCGGATACACCGCCTGCTTCCGCGCCTGCCACCGAGATTGCGCCAGCCGAACGCTTGCTGTTCATGGAGCCGCATCTGGATGGCGTGGATCAGCAAACCGAGCTCGACTATGCGGTGGATTTTTCCGGGCCGCCGGCGAAGGTCAAGGACACGGTCCGCGTGCTCGTGGTGAGCAAGGGCAACACGAAGAACGATGCGCGCGTGTCCGATCGCACGGGCAATGTGGACGTGCCAGGGGGGCTGCCGTGCAATCCGGTGATCATCTATTTTCTGGAGCATGACATCACGGAGATGCAGGAGTTGACGGGCGGGCAGCGTCGCTACTTTCAGCAGCGCGTGAGACTGGCGCTTGCGGCAAACCCGGCAATTACGCCTGTTTCCGGCGAGGCGCTCGGGCTGGCCAGGAACGTGAAAGCGAAGCAGATCGTCATTCAGCCCTTCCTCAACGATCCCAATGCAGAACGTCTGCAGCAATACACGAACAAGCGCTACACCTTCGTCGTTGCCGATGATGTTCCCGGACATGTCGTCTTGATTCGCACCGAAGTGCCGGGCGCGGGGAACGACTTCGCGCATCCGCTGCAGAAGGAAACGGTCGCTTATTCGGGCGCGCTCAAGAACATGGCCACGCCGGGAGGAAAGGTCGGCAACGCGCCACGGGCCAGTCGTTGAGGTGGATTGCACGAGCGCCGAGGCAAGCCGCTAAATCGTTCAGGAACGCCTCACGGATACGCCGCTGTGAACTTCATCCGCTCTCTCACCTTGCGCCAGTTGCAGATCTTCGTGATAGCGACGCGCTGTCCGAGCTTCGCACGTGCAGCGGAGGAACTGCATCTGACGCAGCCCGCGGTATCCATGCAGATCAGGCAACTGGAAGAGGCGGTCGGCTTGCCGCTCTTCGAACGCGTGGCGCGGCGTCTTTCGCTGACGGAAGCGGGCGAACGCCTCTCGCATCATGCAAGCAGAATTCTCGGTGAGATCAAGGACGCCGAAGACGCGATGATGTCACTCACGCAAGCCGACAGCGGATCGATTGCGGTGAGTATCGTGAGTTCCGCGACTTACTTCGCGCCCAAGTTGCTCGCGCTGTATTCGCAGCAGTTTCCCAAGGTCGATGTGCGTTTTTCGGTCGGTAATCGCGAGACCTTGTTGAGGCTCCTGCAGGACAACGCGACCGACCTTGCCATCATGGGCCGCCCGCCGCCCGAACTCGGCACGACTGCAGAGCCGCTTGCTTACCATCCGCATGTGATCATCGCGCCGCTTTCGCATCCGCTGAAAACCGCGCGACGCTTCGATCTGCAGGAGCTTGCCAACGATACTTTCCTCCTGCGCGAACCTGGTTCCGGCACACGCGCCGTCGCCGAGCACGTGTTTAGGCAGAACCTCTTCACGCCATCGCGCAGCGTCACGCTCGGCAGCAACGAGACCATCAAGCAGGCCGTGATGGCGGGCATGGGCGTGAGCCTCATTTCGTTGCATACCTTGGGGCTCGAATTGCGCACGGGTGAGATCGCCGTGCTCGACGTGAACGGCACGCCCGTCGAACGTACATGGCAACTCGTGCATTCGCGCTCGAAGCAACTCTCGCCGACGTGCCTTGCGTTTCGGCGCTTTCTTCTCGAACACGCCGAGCCTTTCCTCGAGCGCGAGTACGAACAGTTCGGCCTGCGCCGAACAAAACGTCTCGCCGATGCGGACAAGGTCCGATGAGCGCTGCTTTACGCTTCGCCGCGTTCCTGGTGCTGTGCGCGGCATCGGCACATGCGTTTGCAGAGGCCTCGTTTACGGTGAAGGAACTCGCGCCGGGGAACTACGTGCATCGCGGACACGACGAGCGTGCCACGCCTGCGAACGGCGGCGATATTGCGAACGTCGGCTTCATCGTCGGCGAGCGTTGTGTGGCTGTGGTCGATACCGGCGGCACGCTCGCAGAAGGGCGCGCATTGCGCGCGGCGGTGCGCAGGGTGACGCCCTTGCCCGTCTGCTACGTGATCAATACGCACATGCACCCGGATCATATCTTCGGGAATGCGGCCTTCAAGGACGACCATCCGCAATACGTGGGCAGCGCCAAGCTTGCGCAGGCGGAGGCATTGCGCGCGGAGAACTACCTGCGTGCGCTGAAACGCGAACTGGGCGATGAAGCGACCGGCAGCGAAATCATTGCACCGACGATGACGATAGACGGCACGTCCACGCTCGATCTCGGCGGGCGCACGCTCACGCTGCAAACTTGGAAAACAGCGCACACCAACAACGACATGACGGTATACGATGAGAAGAGCGGCACGCTGTGGCTAGGCGACCTGCTTTTCGTGCATTGCATTCCCGTGGTGGATGGCAGCGTGACCGGTTGGCTTGACAATATCGCCCGCATTAAGCAGATGAATCCGCGGCATGTCGTACCCGGTCATGGCGACCTGGACGCGCCGTATCCGCGCTCGCTCGACGACGAGCAACAGTACCTCGCGAATTTGGCGCGCGATGTGCGTGCGGCCATCAAGCGCGGCGAAACGATTCAGCAGGCCGTGGATACCATCGGTCTCGGCGAGCGCGACAAGTGGCGGCTCTACGATGCCTATCACGCGCGCAACGTCACCGCTGTCTATGCTGAACTGGAGTGGGAGCAGTAGCGGCGCACGCCGCGTTGCAGCAAAGGAGGACACCATGAAGACGATCAGGCTTGGCGCACGCGCAGGCTTAGGGTTTGTCGCGGCGCTCACCATGTTTGCGCCTTACGCTTCGCATGCGGCGCAACCCGACGACGATCCAGACAAGGTGGCGCGCTGGCTCGACTTCAAGGAAGGCGCGTTCAAAGGGCGGCCGATCGACACGAAAGGCGATGCCGTCATCAAGTTCGATGCACCCAAACGCGCCGCCGATGCCGCCGTCGTACCCATTGCGATCAGCGCGCAGTTTCCGCAGACGAGCACGCATTACATCAAGAAGATTTATCTCTTCATCGACGAAAATCCCGAGCCCTACGCCGGTTCTTTCGAGTTCACGCCAGACTCCGGACTTGCCAGCATCGAGACACGGGTGCGGGTAGAGGATTACACGTTCATGCGTGCCATCGCCGAAACGAACGATGGACATCTGTATAGCGCGGTGCGTTTCATCAAGGCATCGGGTGGTTGCTCCGCGCCTGCGGGCAAGGACGAAGACGCGGCCGAACGCGCGGCGGGTCAGGTACGTTTGCAGGCGGAAGGCGCCCCTATTGCGGGCAAGCCCGAACTCGCGCAATTGATGGTGCGCCATCCTAATCGCACCGGCATGGCGATGGATCAGGTCACGCGCAACTATGCGACCGCGTACTTCGTGCGCAAGGTTGCCGTGACTTATGGCGGCAAGCCCGTGATGACCGCCAACGTGAATTTCTCGATCAGCGAGAACCCCAACTTCCGCTTCTATTTTCTGCCGACGGAAAACGGTGAATTGAAGGTCGCTATTGAAGACACGAAGAACAAGCGGTTCGACGGCGAGGTTGCGATCACGACGCAATCGGGCACGCAAACCTCGGCCATGAAATGATGGGGCGCGGCTTGCGTGCGCTCATCGGTGCGTTGTTCCTCGCATTTTGCGCCGTCGTTCATGCGGCGATGAGCGGCATGCCCGCGCCCGTCGCAGTGGCGCCGGGCGTGTATGCGTTTATCGGTGACGGCGATGCTGTCGCGCCCGCGAATCACGGCATGGTCGCGAACAACGGCTTTATCGTGGGACCGAGCGGCGTGACGGTAATCGATACGGGAGCTTCGTACCGCTACGGACGCGCGATGATCGAAGCCATTCGCAAAGTCACGCCGCTACCCGTCACGCTCGTGATCATCACGCATCAAGGACCGGAGTTCGTTTTTGGCGCGGCGGCGTTCCGCGATCAGGGTGTGCCGATTCTCGCGCATTACCGCACGGCTCGGTTGATCCGGGAACGTTGCCCAATCTGTCTCGCGAACCTGCGAAAGACCCTCGGTGAAGACGAGATGGCAGGCTCGCGCGTCACGGTTCCCGACCGAACGGTGGAAGGCACCACGGAAGTCGTGAATGGCGATCGCAAGCTGCAATTGCTGCACTTCGGACCGGCAAGCACGCCAGGCGATCTGGCCGTGCTCGATACGCAAAGCGGCGTGTTGTTCGCGGGTAGTCTGATCTCGAACGGGCGCATCCCCGAACTGCGCAACGAGGACATTCATGGCTGGCTCGCGGCGCTGGAGAATCTGCGCGGACTCGAATCGAAGACTATCGTTCCGGCGTTCGGACCGCCGTTGAGCAACGACGACATCATGCAGACAGGCCTTTATCTGCGCGAACTCGACAGCGCGGTCAGACGCGCATATCGGAGCGGCATGGGACTGACCGAGGCCATGCATACCGTCGACTTGCCCGCCTTTCGCGGCTACAAGCTCTATGGCATAGCGCAGCCGCAGAACGTGCAACGTATCTATCTACAGTTGGAGAAGCAGTAACGCATTGTTGTTCAAGACAAACACTCAGGAGACAAGACGATGGCCCAGCTCGTTGCGCTTTACAAGAATCCGTCCGATACGAAGGCATTCGACGACTACTACGCCTCCACGCACGCGCCGCTTGCGAAGACGTTGCCGGGGCTAAAGAGTTACCAGATCAGCACGGGGCCGGTTGCTACCGCGCAAGGCGAGTCGCCGTATTACCTCGTCGCGCTGCTCGAATTCGAATCGCTCGAAGCGATCGAGTCCGCGCTCGGGTCGCCTGAAGGCCAGAAGACCGCCGGCGACTTGGCGAATTTCGCGCAGGCGGGCGTCGAGCTGCTGATGTTCGACACGAAAGACGCCTGACAGCACGGTTGTTTTTCCGCATACGAAAAAGCCGGCGCTTCGCCGGCTTTTTTTTGTTGGACGACGGTTCAAGCAGGTTTTGTATCCATCGATATATAATTCGTTCTGTGGCGTCCGATATAAAACGTGACGCAACCATGGAATGGAGCCTGCATCATGGCGCGACCGCGCAATTTCGACGAAGACGATGTGCTGAACACCATAGCCGAAGCATTCTGGACGCACGGCTATGAGGGTACGTCCACACGTGACCTCGTGCAACTGACGGGTCTCACGCAACCGAGCCTTTACAACGCGTTCGGCGACAAGCGCGCGCTCTTTTTGCGCGCGCTCGATCATTATCTCGAACATACGTTGCGCGAGCGTATCGAGCGTCTCGAAGCCACTTGCACGCCTGCGCACGCCGTTGCAGGCTTCTTTGGCGAGATCGTCGAGCGCTCGGTATCGGATGAACACCGGCGTGGCTGCATGCTGGTCAATGCCGCGCTCGCGGCGCCGCTCGAGGACGAGGCGTTTCACGAACTCATCGCGAAGGAAGTCGAGTTGTTACGCGGCTTCTTCGAGCGCTGTCTTTCCGCCGCGTTCAAAAGCGGCGAGATCGAACGCATGATGTCCGCAACCGATGCCGCCACGAGTCTGCTCGCCGTGCTTCTCGGCGTGCGCGTGCTGGCGCGTATCGATCCTCAGCCGAAGCTGCTCGTGGCGGCTGTCGCTCCCACGCTCATGCTGCTGAAACTTCCGCCAATGCGTGCGAAGTTCGCCACGCGGTAGAACACACGTCACGCCATTCGCTCCGGGAGTCAACATCATGCAGGATCAAGCGTCGGCCTTACGCGCCGGTCAATCGGATTCACTCGACATGCGTTCCATCTACGCCATGCTCGCGGGCTTCTGCGCGAGTCTCGTCGCAATAGGTCTCGCGCGCTTCGCTTATACGCCGCTCATTCCACCGCTTATCGAAGCGCATTGGTTCACGTCGTCGCAAGCCGTGACGTTGGGTGCAGCCAATTTCGCGGGCTATCTCGCGGGCGCGTTGTTCGGCAGGTCCATGGCATCGACGCTCGGCAACCGGCTCGCGTTGCGCCTCTTGATGGCCATTGCCACGGCCGCGTTTTTCGCATGCGCGTTTCCGTTGTCGATTGCCTGGTTCTTCGGCTGGCGCTTTCTTTCGGGACTTTCGGGCGGCGCGATCATGGTGCTCGTCGCAACCACGATCCTTCCGCATATCGCGCCCGCACGGCGCGGCTTTGCAAGCGGCATGATCTTCTTCGGGCTGGGCTTCGGCATCGCGGCATCGGGCACGCTCATTCCGCGGCTGCTGCATTACGGCTTGCAGGCGACGTGGATCGGACTCGGCGTGTTCTCGCTCGTGTTGACGGCTGTCGCTTGGTTCGGCTGGCCATCGACGAATCCTCCCGTGCCTGCCGTGGCCAAGGAGGCGCACGGCGCGCGTCATGACGGCACGCGTCTGCGCCTGCTTTACGCGCAATACGCGGCGAACGCACTGGGTCTCGTGCCCGCGATGATTCTGCTCGTCGACTATATCGCGCGAGGGATCGGACGCGGCGCCGGCGTCGGTGCGAGCTATTGGGTGCTGTATGGCGTAGCGGCTATCTTCGGGCCGCTCATCTGCGGAAATCTGGGCGACCGGATCGGCTTTGGCCGCGCGTACCGCTACGCGTTGATCGTGCAGGCGGCTGCAGCCGCGCTGCTCGCGATGTCGGGCCATGCCTATGTGATCGGCCTTGCGACCGTGATTCTCGGGCTCTTCACGCCCGGTATCGTGCCGCTTGCACTGGGCCGCGTGCATGAATTGCTGCCGCACGATCACGCGGAGCAGCGCGCCTCATGGAGTCGCGCGACTTCGGCGTTCGCGCTCTTTCAGGCGGTCGGCGGCTATGGCTACTCGTTTCTCTTCTCGCATACGCATAACAACTACGCGCTGATCTTCGCATGCGGCGCGCTGGCGTTGACTGCCGCATTCGTCGCCGATCTGTTCGTGAATCGTGACTAACGCGATGGGCCCGTGTCGTCCGATTCCATGTCGGGGTCGGATATGCGCAAGTCCTGGCGTCTGTGATTGATGACGATGAATACGCTCATCAGAATCAGAAAGCTGGCGACTAGCATGGCCGAGTTGAAGAACACGCGCTCGTAACCGAGTTCCGCCACGTTGATGAACCAGTAGGGATAGAAGTCGGATGCACTGCCGCGCCATAACGTAATGAAGAGATAGCAGAGCGGATAGACGAGCCATAAGGCGCAGCGCCGCAATGACAGATGAAAGCGCGGCACGAAGAGCACCCAGTAAAGCGCAGCGAGCGCGGGCACGACCGTATGCAGCGATTCATTGACGAGCGCACGATAACCCGATGGCGTCCATAGCCATCGCAACAACGCGTTATAGGCAATGCCCACGAACACGATATACACGACCACCGCCGTTACCACCGTCGGTTGACGAAAGAAGCGCGCAATGGGCGCGTTCGCGCGTATGGCCACGCAGGTGAAGCATAACGCCGTCAAGAACACCGTGAGGTTGGTGAGATAACTGGTGGTACGCGCAATGCCGTCGATCACGGTAAAGCCGCGTCCGACCATGCGCGCGATGGTGATATCCGTCTGCGCCGCCAGCGCGAGCCACGCAATCATGGCGATGGCGGCCGCCACGCCGAGCGATGCGGTGCTGGGCGTGTGCAGCGGCAGGTCGTGTTCGGGTGCGCGCGACGGCGTGCTCGAGGATTGTGAAGACGAGTCGGTCATGCACCCATTTTATCGACGCGCGCCGGCCCTTGCAGCGTTGCAAAAAGCACGGCCGCCTGCCATGTTCGTTGAAAACGGCAGGCGGCTCGTTCGTCGCTCGATTTCAATGATCCGCTAGCTTCCCGGAAATCGAACGCACCGCGAATGCGCCGATCACCATGAACACTGCAACCGCATAAAGTCCGATGCTGTTGTTATGCGTCGTGACATTGAGCCACCCGACCATATACGGCGACACGAAACCCGCGAGATTGCCTACGCAATTGATTCCTGCAATGCCCGCCGCCGCCGAGGTTCCCGCAAGAAACGCAGCCGGAATGCCCCAGAACAGCGACAGCGCGGACAAGATTCCAGCGGCCGCCACACTCAACGCAATGACCGCAAGCACGGGTTGCTGTCCCACGTATCCGCTTGCCGCAAAGCCTATTGCACCGATCACGAGCGCAATGGAAAAGTGCATGCGCCGGGAGCGGAACTTGTCGGCGCTGATGCCCGTGAGAATGATCGCGGGAATCGCGACGATATACGGAATCGCCGAGAGCCAGCCGATCACTTCGACGTTCTTGAGCCCTGTGTCCTTGATGATCGACGGCAGCCAGAAGCTGATGCCATAGAGGCCGATGATCTGGCAGAAGTAAACGCCGGCAAGCTTCCAGATGTTGCGGTCGGAAAGGAACGCGCGGGCGTCGTGGTGCGCGGTCTTGTCGCCTTCCTCGCGCTCGACTGCTTGCGTCACGAGACGCTTCTCGTCGTCGGTGAGCCAGCGTGCCTTGCTTGGCTTGTCGACCATCATGAAGAGCACGGCGAAACCCACGATAAACGCTGGAATTGCTTCGATGAGGAACAGCCATTGCCACGCCGACATCACGGCCGAATGCTTGAACGCGGTCAGTATCCAGCCCGACAACGGACCCCCCACGATGCCGGCAAGCGGAATGGCGATGTAGTACACACCATAGGCGAAGCCGCGTTTTCTCGCCGGGAACCAGTACGTCAGATACAGCATGATGCCCGGTGAGAAACCCGCTTCCGCGATGCCGAGAAAGAAGCGCACGAGATAGAACTGAAACGGCGTCTTGACCACGAGCGTGAGCGCCGAAACGATCGCCCACGTGATCATGATGCGCGCAATCCAGCGCCGCGCGCCCACGCGATGCAGGATGAGATTGCTGGGCACCTCGAAGATGAAGTAGCCGATAAAGAAGATACCGGCACCGAGGCCATACACCGCATCCGAAAAGCCGAGATCGGAAAGCATCTGCAGCTTCGCGAAGCCCACGTTGACGCGGTCCAGATAGTTGCAGAGATAGCAGAGCACGATGAACGGCATGATGCGCCACGTGATCTTGCGGTAGACGTCCGCACTGCCTGCTTGCGTAACGCCGAGAGTTTCGCTGATTTGGCTCATGTCTCCTCCGTCGCCCTTTGCCGGGCGTTTAGAGATGGCGAACGCCCGGACCATGAGATGGACCGGGCGTGCCGCGGATCAAAATGTCTTCATCGATGAACTAGCTCGCGAGCTTTTGCGACGGTAGTTCAAGCTTCATCTCGGCGCGAAAGAATTCTTCCATCTCGCGTCGTACCCGCACGGCTTCCTTGCTTGCGTCGAATGCCACATCGCTCCAGCGCACGGGTTGTCCCGCAGGCACGGCGCGTTGCAGCACCATGTTGTGCGCAAGGCCGATAGGCAACGCACCCAGCAGCAACGAGTCCGCAGCGGGCATCAGTTTGCCGTACACGGTGTGGCCGCCTTCGCCGTCGAGCCGCTCGCCCGCGCGCAGATCGCGCTTCGCGGTGGCGGCGACATCGCCATGAAAGCCAGTTGTCGCGCCGGTTGCTTCGCCACGCACGGCGATGCTCGCGATCGACTGGCCCAGTTCCAGGCCGATCAGGTGATACGGCTTGTACATGGCGGCGAAGCGACCCGTGCTGTCGGTCTTGAGACCGTACTGCGAGAAGCAGTCGCGCACGTAGTCCGTGGGGGCTTCGATAACGACGTAGACGCCCCAGCGTAGATCGCGGAACACGGGCCGCCCATCGCGTTCCAGCGACGACACTACTTCCACGCTACCGCGATGCGGCAGGATCCCGCCTTCCGATGCGGGACGCAGCACGCTTGGCAGATCGTCCACGCCGCATGCGGGGAACGCGAGGCCGTCGGCGGGCGGACGCAGATCGCATCCGTTGGAAACAGCGGCCATCTCGAGTGCGGACTTGGTGCCGTCGAGAAACGAGTTGAACATCTGCGCGTTGAAGTCGCCGGAGCCGACCTGTTCCTCGGTGAAGCCGTAATGGCCCCACACGGTATCGGGCGTCGACTGATGGTAGATCGGCAGATACTTCGTGCCCTTGCCCGCGCAGATCACATCGAAGCCGATGGTGCGTGCCCAGTCCACGAGTTCCGCGATGAGCGCGGGTTGATCGCCCGAAGCCATCGAATAGATGATGCCCGCCTCTCGTGCGCGGCGTGCGAGCAGCGGGCCTGCGAGCACATCGGCTTCCACGTTCACCATGACGATGTGCTTGCGATGCTTGCAGCACAGCAGCGCGTGATGAATGCCCGCGGCGGGACTGCCCGTTGCATCGATCACGATATCGACATGATCGCTTGCGATCATGGCATCGGCGTCGTCGGTGATATAGGTCGAGCCGTTGCCGATGGCTTCGTTCCACGATGCCGCCGAATAACGCGCCTCATCCCAGCCCACACGTTTGAGCGCGGCACGCGCGCGCTCGGGCGAGAGATCGGCCACGCCGGTGAGATGAATGCCGGGCGTGCGCGGCGCTTGCGAGAGATACATCGAACCGAATTTGCCCGCACCGATCAGGCCGACCTTGACCGGCTTGCCTTCCTGCGCGCGCGCCTTGAGTTTCGCAATGAGCGACATGCTGTTTGTCTCCATTCAGGCTTTAGTGTCGTGACGATCGAGCCGCATCGTCTGCTCCGCGTTCGCAGAGTTGAAGAAAAGATAGCAGCGTGTTTCTTGCAATAGAATGGGCAAATCGGCAATCGCTCTGTGCAGAAATCCTCATGCGTGGTTTCGACTGGGACGACATTCAGGCATTTCTCGCCATTTCGCGCGCGGGCAGGCTCACCGTGGCCGCGCAGCAAATGGGCGTGGATCATTCGACCCTGAGCCGGCGTGTGGCTGCGCTTGAAACCGCACTCGGTGTGCGACTGTTCGACCGCAGTTCCTTAGGGTTTGTGCTGACCCCCGAAGGCGAACGCGTACTAAGCGATGCGGAAGGCATGGAGAGCCTTGCATTGCACATGCGGCATCGGCTCGAAGATGCGTCCATTGGTCTGACGGGAAGCGTACGCATCGGCACGCCGGAAGGCTTCGGTACTTACTTTCTCGCGCCGCGTATTTCCAAGCTCTCGGCCATGCATCCGCAACTCGAGATCGAATTGATCGCGAATCCGCGCATGTTCAGTCTTTCGAAGCGCGAAGCCGATCTCGCTGTCAGCATGACGCGGCCGGCGCAAGGGCGCGTCTATGCGCACAAGCTCACGGACTATGCGTTGGGCGTCTATGCCGCGCGCGAATATCTCGCGACACATGCGGCTATCGTCGCGCGTCGCGATCTGCTCACGCATCCGTGGGTCGGCTATGTCGAGGATCAGATGTGGTCCGCTGAACTGAACTATCTGCCGCAGGTATCGAGCACGCTCACACCGACCATTCGCATCTCCAACGTGATCAGTCAGACGGCCGCCGTCGCGGGCGGCGTGGGTCTCGGCGTGCTGCCGTGTTTCATGGCGCGCAGGGAACCGAACCTGGTGCGGCTTTTTGCGGATCAAATTGCGCTGAGTCGCTCTTACTGGCTCGTGACGCTTGCCGAAACGCGCGATGTCGCACGCGTCAAACTGCTTGCGGATTTCATTCGCACCGAGTGCCAAGGCACGTGGTTTCTCGAAGAATAAACTCCCGGCCGCACGCGCCAGGTGATGTATTCATCTAGACGTCTCATCAGCGTCACTTTCTCGTCATGTTGCCTTTCTAGAATTTGCCCAACGTTACAGCGGCAGACGAGGAAAGCCATGGACGCAATTCGTATCGAGCGTCTCACCAAGACGTTTCGCAATGGCCGCAAGGCGCTTGATGCCGTCGATCTGCGCGTGGAAGAGGGCGAAATGGTCGCGCTCATCGGTGCGTCGGGCTCGGGCAAATCGACGCTCTTGCGCCATATCGCGGGCTTTATCGCATCGGATGCGGCGCCCTCGCATGTGACGCTGCTCGGCAGGCCGATTCAGCAGAACGGCAAGATCGTGCGTGAAGTGCGCGCCATTCGTCGCGATGTCGCCTTCGTGTTTCAACAGTTCAATCTGGTGGGACGTCTTTCGGTAATCACCAACGTACTCATCGGCGCGCTTACGCGTGTGTCGCTATGGCGGCGTCTCTCAGGGCGTTTTCCGCGCGACGAACGCGCGCTGGCGATGGGCTCGCTTACCGCGATGGGTATTGGCGAACATGCGCTCGAACGCGCGAGCAACCTGTCGGGCGGACAGCAGCAACGTGCGGCGCTCGCGCGTGCACTCGTGCAGCGTGCGCGCATCGTGCTCGCGGATGAACCAATTGCCTCGCTCGATCCTGAATCTGCGCGGCGCGTGATGGAGCTCATGCAGTCGCTAAATCGCGATCACAAACTCACGGTGATCGTGTCGCTGCATCAGATCGACATAGCGATGAAGTACTGCACGCGCACGGTTGCCTTGCGCGATGGCCGCGTGGTCTACGACGGCGCATCCGCGAAGCTCACGCCCATGCTGTTGCGCGAACTGTACGGCGCGGCCGCCGCTGAATTGCTGGCCGATCACGACGAGCGTGAACATCTCTCCGCGATTTTTGCCTCTGTCGCCACATCCTGAATCGCAATCAAACTACGGACCGCATCTCCATGAAATCAGCCCGTACCTTCCTGGCCGGCGCGGCACTCGCGTCATGCTTCCTGAACTCGGTGGCCTTTGCCGATACGCTCAGCTTCGGCATCATCTCGACGGATTCTTCGTCGGCGCTCAAGCAACGCTGGCAACCGCTCATCGACGATCTGAACAAACAGACCGGTCTCGATGTGAAGGCGTATTTCGCCACGGACTATGCGGGCATTATCGAAGCAATGCGCTTCAACAAGGTGCAGATCGGCTTCTTCGGCAACGCGTCCGCCATCGAAGCGGTGGACCGCTCCAACGGCGAAGTCTTTGCGAAGGTCAAGTACAAGAGCGGCGAGGCGGGCTACTACTCCGTGCTTATCACGAACGCCAACAGCAAGTGGAAGAGCGTCGATCAGGTGCTGAAGAACAGCCACGATATCAATTTGGGCTTCGGCGATCCGAACTCCACTTCCGGCACGCTGGTGCCTTCATATTATCTCTTCGCGAAGAACGGGCTTTCGGCGAAGACCTCGTTCAAGAGCGTGTTGCCTTCGAGCCATGAAGCCAACATGCTCGCGGTCGTCAACGACAAGATCGATGTCGCGACCAACAACACCGACATGCTCGACACCATCAAGACGCAGCATCCCGAGCTATATCCGAAGGTGCGTGTGCTGTGGAAGTCGCCGCTCATCGCGTCAGACCCGCTCGTGTGGCGTCGCGATCTGCCGCAGACAACGAAGGACAAGCTGCTGAACTTCTTCATTCACTACGGCGAAAAGGACCCGCGCGAACAGTCCGTGATGACGGCGATCTCCGGCTATTCGGGCTTCGCGGCATCGTCCAATGCGCAGCTCGTGCCCATTCGTCAGATGGCGCTCTTTCAGAAGAAGGAACAGGTGCAGAACAACGCTCATCTGGATGACGCCGACAAGAAAGCGCAAATCGCATCGCTCGATCAGCAGTTGTCCGCGCTCGATGGCTCGGCGGCGAAGTGATGAAGCCGCTCGATATCTCGACCTTTGCCGCGGGCGTGAGCAGGCCCGAGGAAGCGCCTATGCAAGCGCCGCGCGGCAAGCGTAGCTGGGTGTCGATGCTCGGCTGGATCGTGCTTATCGCCGTGCTCGGCGCGTCGTGGCAAAGCGCGGACATGCGTCCGCTCGATCTGCTCGGCGCATCCGGCAACATGAGTCAGTTCGCGCGCGACTTCTTTCCGCCCGACTTCACGGAATGGCGCACGTACGCGCACGAGATGATCGTGACGCTCGCCGTCGCTGTCTGGGGCACGGCGCTCGCGCTCATTTGCGCGGTGCCGTGCGGCTTGCTGTCGGCGCAGAACATCGCGCCGGTGTGGATCGCGCAACCAGTGCGGCGGCTCATGGACGCGTGCCGCGCGATCAACGAGATGGTCTTCGCCATGCTGTTCATCGTCGCGGTCGGGCTGGGGCCGTTTGCAGGCGTGCTCGCGCTGTGGGTGCATACCACGGGCGTGCTGGCGAAGCTCTTCGCCGAAGCGGTCGAAGCGGTGGATGCGCGTCCCGCCGAAGGCGTGCGCGCCACGGGAGCGAGTAGTCTCGACGAGATCGTGTATGGCGTGTTGCCTCAAGTGCTGCCGCTGTGGATTTCGTTCGCGCTGTATCGATTCGAGTCGAACGTGCGCTCGGCGATGGTCGTCGGCATGGTTGGCGCGGGTGGTATCGGCGTAGTGCTTTACGAGGCCATCCGCTCGTTCAACTATGCGCAGACCGCAGCGGTCATGCTGATCGTCGTGGTGATCGTATCGCTGATCGATCTGGCGTCGGGATGGGTGCGCGAGCGCGTGATCTAGAAGGCGTTATCGAAGCGACTTGAGCGCCTGCTTCATGCGGCGCTTTTGTTGCTTCTTCAAAGTACGCAAGGCTGGCTTCGCGGCGGCGGCATTGGGCAAGGCGTCGCTCTTGTCGAGGAGATCGCGGCTTGCAACGACATCGTTCAATGCGCCCAGATGCTTTTGCAGACGCTTCAGCTGTTTTAATCCACCGCGTTCCTTCTCGGCAAGCAGGGGCATGAAGAACTCGATCAGATAGCGCACTTTCTTACCCGCTTTGCGCACTTCGTGCAGCGCGGCATATTCCGGGCGCTTCACTTGCCGCGCGCGCTTGATGCGTTTCTTCAATTGTCTTCGCGCGTTTCGAACTCTGTCAGAAGCGAATTGCTCGATAGCCACGCGCTTTTCTGCAGTGTTGAGTTCGCGGTTGGCTTCCGCCACGGCTTCGCGCAAGACGCCCTTGATATCCGCGCTATTGAGTGTCGCTTTACTAGTCCTCAATGCTGCATCGCGATGGCCGCGCAATGCCTGCGCGAGATCCGTGTCTTCATGCTCGCTCATCAATTCGATCAGGATGTCCCAATCGCGCGTGCTGCCGGCTGCCTGCGCGAGATAACGCAAGAGGGCGCGCTGCTTGTCGTCGAAGGCATCGTCGAGGATCGGCCGATACGCCCAAAAGAGACTGCGCAGACGCCGTAGCGCTATCCTGAGCTTGTGCAGTGTTTCGGCATCATCGCTCTGTTCCAGTTCATGCGCGTGCTGCAGCGCTTCTTCAACGAGCGGTGAGGCATAGGTGCGAAACTGCGATTCGGCGGTGACGCCTGACAACGTGTCTTTCGATCGTCCGGATTTCATAGGTAATCTTTTATCGAAGGAATGTCGTGGGCGTTCGCAAGAAACGTTCCGGCGATTATGAGCCGGTCTCTTCTATAGCGCGGAGAAATTGCGTGCCCGCGTCGGCCAGAAGCCCGGAGTTGTCGATGTTCACCACGCGCGCATGCCTGGGCAGTTCGAGGGAAGGACGGCGCGCAAGACGCGCTTCGATCTGCCGGGCGTCTTCACGTCCGCGCCTTGCTAACCGCGCGGCCAGCACCGCGGGCGCGGCATCGATATAAACGAAGCATGCATGCGGATAGCGGGCGAGGGCGGCATCCGCGTGTTGACGCGAACCGTTCACGACCACCGGTCTGCCGCGTTCGAGCCATGCATCCACTTCGATGCCAATGCCATAGCACAGGCCGTGACTTTCCCAATGCATCGAGAAAAGTCCATACGAAAGACGCGCCTTGAATTCTTCATGCGTCAACGCAATGTGGTTTTCGCCGTCGCCGACTGCACGCGTGATGTACCGATGCGCGAACATCACGCGTGCGCCGACGCGTTCGCGCGCGAAGCCGAGCAGCGAGTCCTTGCCCGCGCCCGACGGGCCCATGACATAGATGAGTCGTGCGCTATCGAGTGTGTCGTTCTGGCTCATGCCCCTTCCCGTACGTTGTTGAACGGCAGCCGCTGCCACAAGGTGAACGGCGCGCCCGGTGCGCTTTCCACGAAAAGCGCCGCGCCATGCACAGGCAGCGCGCCGAGCGTGTCGATCTTGCGTGTCCATGCCGATACGACCGAACCGCGCGCGTGGGTGTCATCGAGCGAATCGCAGACGGTCATGTGGAAGCGGTATTCATCGAAGACATAGGGATAGCCCCATTCACGTACGAGTGCGATTTGCCGCTCGCTCATGCCATCGACAATGCGCCGCTCGATGTCCCCTGCCGATGGCATTGCGCGCACTGCTGCGAGCGCTTGCAGCGCGCTTGCGGCCATTGCGCGCAAGCGTTCGTCGTCGCTTTCCTCCGATGCGCGCAACGCCACGAAGCGGCCCATTTCCGCTACGCGCACCGGCATCTCAAAGCGCGTGACCGACGACGCCCAGGCACGCGCGGCCGCGAGCACATCGGCAGGTTGCGCGCCGCTCGCGCAATGGAACGGCGGCACGATGGTCGCATGCCAACCATAGCGGCGCGGCGCGCATGTAATGTCGTGCGCTGCCGTTTCCATCGAGAGGCCGCTTTCCGCATCGCGCCCGAGCCATTCGCAACCAGCACGCCACCATGCGGATGCAGCAGGCGGCGCGTAATACAGTGCGATGCGCGCTTCGTCATTCCATGCAGCGCTCATAGATCGTGCTCGACCATCAACTGCACGCGGTCTGCCGCGAAGTGAGTCACGCCGTACTTGACGGGCACGCCGCGTTCATCGACATCCACATTCTCGACCCACAGCACCGGCTGCTGCCGGTTGATCTGCAAGCGCCGCGCGACATCCGACGAAGGCAACACGCTTCCGATACGGCTCCACTTGCGCATATAGTCCTTGACGCCGAACTCCGCGAGCGCCGCAGTGATGCCGCCTGTCGCTTCGATCACCGTGGGAAGCTCGGGAAAACGCGCGGCGGGATACCAGTTGCGTGCGTAGGTCAGCGGCACGGCGTCGGAGTCATGACGCGTTTCGAGCTGATAGACGAGCGTGCCCGCACGCAGAGCGAGCGCCTTCGCGACGGTAGGGTCGGCCTTCACGCGTTCGGAAGAGAGCACGACGCCCGTGGACGTCTGCTTCTGACGGCGAATGTTTTCCGTGAAGCGCGTGCGCCTGCCGATTTGATAGTCGATCGCTCCAGGCTGCACGAACGTGCCGCGTCCCTGTTCGACGCTCACGAGACCCGTTGCGGCAAGACGCAGCATGGCGCGGCGCACGGTATGACGATTCACGTCGAAGCGCCGCGCCAGTTCCGCTTCGCTCGGCAGGCGGCCTTCCTCGCCGAAGCTCTTCGAGGCGATCTCCGCCGAGAGTATTTGCTCGATCTGCCGCCAGACCGCGACCCCCGCGCCGCGTTCGACGGCGTGTCCCGGCGCCGCGTTTTCGTTCGATGTCATGTAGGTGTCATTCCCGTCGGTTTGAATATCGCTGTTGGGCATTGTAGTGCGCAAACGGTGATGGAAATGTGAAAGCCCACTTATCCAGACGTCTAGACGACCAGACGAAAGCCGCGTAGCTTAAGATGCCCGCAACGTTCAAATCATCAGGGAAAGCCATGAGTCAGAGAGAGGAGCCGCGCGACGAGGCTCGTTCGTTCGACCGCCGCGAATGGATGGCGGTGCTGGCGCGCACGCCGCGCGAGAGTTTGCAGGCCGCGCTCGAAGGCATGAGTGTGCCGCGCTTCGACTGGTTGCGCGCGCCGGATATCGGCCTGGCAATGGTGCGGGCGCGCATCGGCGGCTCGGGAGATGCCTTCAATCTCGGCGAGACCACCGTCACGCGCGCCACGCTGCGTTTGCATACTGAAGACGGCAGCGCGCCGGTCGGTGTCGCGGTGCATATGGGCCGCGACAAGGAGCGCGCGAAGCTCGCAGCGCTGATCGACGCGTTGCTGCAGACGCCCGCGCATGCGCAGCGCTTGCAGACGGAAGTGATCGCACCGTTGGCCGCGCGTCTCGCCGACGAACGGCGCCGCAAGGAAGCGGAAGCGGCTACGACCAAGGTCGAATTCTTTACGATGGTGAGAGGGGAATGATGCAGATAGACATGGCCGCTCTCGTGCCCGGCTTCAACGACCCGGTGCACGATGCCCAACGCGTCTTTCGCGCTTTGCTGGAAGCGTTGTCGCGTCCGGGCAGCATCGTCGCGATCGATGCCGCGTTGCCGAACAATCACGCCATGCGCGATGCGCTTGCACACCGCGTGCCGCTTGCAGCTTTCGCCTCGCTGCTGGCGCTCGCCGATTATTCGACGCCTGTATTCATCGAAGGCGGGAACGCCGCATTCGGCGATGCCTTGCGCTTTCATGCAAGCGCGCCGCTCACGCCGAATCACAGCGAAGCCGCGTTCGCCTATCTCGGCGATGCAGCCGCGTTGCCCGCGCTCGATGCCTTCTCGTCGGGCGAACCGGAAACGCCGGAAGATGCGGCGACGCTTTTCATTAGCGTGCCTTCGTTGACCGAAGGCGAGCCGCTCGTGTGGCGCGGTCCGGGGATCGAAGACAAGCGCAGTGTCGCCATTGCGGGACTCACGCGCGATTTCTTGCAACAGCGCGCGGCGCTAACCGCGCAGTTTCCATGCGGCATGGATTGCTATTTCGTGGCGGGTGGCGCGCTCGTCGGCTTGCCGCGCACGACGCAAGTGGAGGTGAACTAATGTACGTCGCGGTGAAGGGTGGCGAAAGAGCCATCGAACGTTCATGGGATGTGCTCGCCAAGCATCGGCGCGGTGACTTGCAGGTGCCCGAGCTGAGCGTCGCGCAGATTCGCGAGCAGTTGCGTCTCGCGGTGGCGCGCGTGATGACCGAAGGCTCGGTCTACGATGAAGAACTCGCGGCGCTCGCCATCAAGCAGGCGGCAGGCGATCTGGTCGAGGCGATTTTTCTGCTGCGTGCGTATCGCACGACGTTGCCGCGCTTTGGCTACACCTTGCCTGTGGACACGGCAGCGATGTGCGTGGAACGGCGCATCTCCGCTGCGTTCAAGGATATTCCGGGCGGGCAGATGCTGGGCGGCACCTACGATTACACCCAGCGTCTGATCGACTTCAGCTTGCTGGCCGAAGGGGAAGTGATCAGGGATGCAACGACTTCCAGCGACCACGCCGAAGCCACGAACGATATGCCGCGCGTGTTGTCGATGCTCAACAAGGAAGGGCTGATCGAGCAGGAACGCGCGCAGGAAGATTCACCGGAGCCGGGCGACCTCTCGCGCGAACCGCTTGCGTTTCCCGCTGATCGTGCAACGCGTCTGCAAAACCTTGCACGCGGCGACGAAGGCTTTCTGCTGGCAATGGGATACGCCACGCAGCGCGGCTACGCGCACAGCCATCCATTCGCAGGCGAGATTCGTCACGGTGAAGTGGCCGTGGAAATGCATATCGATGAGCTCGGTTTTGCCGTGGAGATCGGCGATATCGACATCTCCGAATGCCAGATGATCAACCAGTTCGCGGGCAGCGGCGAAGTGCCACCGAAGTTCACGCAAGGCTATGGTCTCGCGTTTGGGCATTCGGAGCGCAAGGCCATGGCCATGGCGCTCGTCGATCGTGCCTTGCGAGCGGAAGAGTTGGGCGAGAGCATCGGCTCACCCACGCAGGATGTCGAGTTCGTGCTCTCGCATAGCGACAACGTCGAGGCATCGGGCTTCGTGCAGCACTTGAAACTGCCGCATTACGTGGACTTTCAGTCGGAACTAGAATTGCTGCGGCGACTTCGTGCATCGCACGGCAAGGAGAAGACGGCATGAACAACGCGCTGACCGAAGGTTATAACTTCGCTTATCTGGACGAGCAGACCAAGCGCATGATTCGTCGCGCCTTGCTCAAGGCCGTTGCGGTGCCGGGGCATCAGGTGCCGTTCGCCTCGCGTGAAATGCCGCTGCCGTATGGCTGGGGCACGGGCGGTTTGCAGGTGACGTCGGCGATCATCGGCGCGGACGATACGCTCAAGGTGATCGATCAGGGCTCCGACGAAACCACCAACGCGGTCAACATTCGCCGCTTCTTCGCGCGCACGGCGGGCGTGGCCACGACCACGCGCACCGCGGACGCCACCATCGTGCAAACACGTCACCGCATTCCTGAAACGCCGCTCACGGAAGCGCAGATTCTCGTGTACCAGGTGCCGATGCCCGAACCGCTCTACAGGCTGGAGCCGCGCGTGACGGAGTGCAGGAAACTGCATGCGCTCGCGGACTACGGTCTCATCAACGTGAAATATTACGAGGATATCGTGCAGCACGGCAGCATTGCGACGACCTACGATTATCCAGTGCTGGTGAACGATCGCTACCTCGCGGCGCCTTCGCCTATTCCGAAGTTCGACAATCCGAAGATGCACATGAACGCGGCGCTGCAACTCTTCGGCGCGGGACGCGAGCGGCGCATCTACGCCATTCCGCCTTATACGAAGGTGAAGAGTTTGGATTTCGAAGATCATCCATTCAGCGTGCAGAAGTGGGACCATGCGTGCGCGCTGTGCGGGTCGCGTGAGAGCTTTCTCGATGAAATGATCGTCGACGACGAAGGCGCGCGCATGTTCGTATGCTCCGATAGCGACTATTGTCACAGCCGCCGCGACGAGCAAGAGGCAAAGGAGGCGGCGCAATGAAGACGCTCTTGAATGCGCGCGGACTCACCAAACGCTACGACGGACGCGGCGGTTGCGTCGATGTGGACCTCGCGGTCTATCCGGGCGAAGTGTTGTGCATCGTGGGCGAGTCGGGTTCGGGCAAGTCGACTCTATTGAACGCGCTTGCGCTCAGAAGCAGCATCGATGAAGGTGCGCTCGACTACACCACGCGTGAAGGCGAAACGCTGGATCTGCTCACGCTCAGCGAGCCACGCAAGCGACTTTTGTCGCGCACGGAATGGGGCTTCGTGCATCAGAATGCACGCGATGGATTGCGGCGCAACGTGTCGGCGGGCGCGAACATCGGCGAGCCGTTGATGGCCATCGGCGCGCGCCACTATGGCCGTTTGCGCGAGTCGGCTTCGGACTGGATGGGCCGTGTCGAGCTCGATGCGGCGCGCATCGACGAATTGCCTTCGGCTTTTTCGGGCGGGATGCAGCAGCGCTTGCAGATCGCGCGCAATCTCGTGACCGGGCCGCGACTTGTCTTCATGGACGAACCGACCGCCGGTCTCGACGTATCCGTGCAGGCGCGTCTGCTCGACTTGCTGCGTACCTTGACGAACCAGCTGCATCTCGCCGCTGTAATCGTCACGCACGATATCGGCGTGGCACGCTTGCTCGCGCATCGGTTGATGGTGATGAAGGACGGGCGCGTGGTGGAGAGCGGTCTCACGGATCAGGTATTGGATGATCCGCAACATCCTTATACGCAGACGCTGGTGGCGTCCGTGCTGCCGGTTTGAGGTGCAACAGATGACTATGACAGACGAAGAAGCGTTCGCCACGCGCACGGAGCTAATGCTGCGCGCACGCGACATAGAAAAGACCTTCACGCTGCATCAGCAGGGCGGTGTGCGCATCGTGGCGCTCGCGGGTGTATCGCTCGATGTGGAACGCGGCGAATGCGTGGTGCTCGCGGGCGCTTCAGGCGCCGGCAAAAGCACGTTTCTGCGTTGCATGTACGGCAATTATCTCGCGACGCGCGGCAGTATCGCCATTCGCGACGAAAGCCGCGCTTCACGACATCTCGTGCTGACCGACGCCGAGCCGCACGACATCATCCGCTTGCGCAAAAGCACGCTCGGTTACGTGAGTCAGTTTCTCCGCGCCATCCCGCGTGTCTCTTCGCTCGATCTCGTCGCGGAACCGCTGGTCTCGCGCGGCGTCGATGCAGACGAAGCACGTGAGCGCGCGTGCGTCCTGCTCGCAAGGCTGAACGTACCGCGACGCTTATGGTCGCTCGCGCCCGCGACGTTTTCCGGCGGCGAGCAACAGCGTGTGAACATTGCGCGCGGGCTGATCGCGGCGCATCCTGTCTTATTGCTCGATGAGCCCACGGCGTCGCTCGATGCACAGAACCGCGACGTCGTGGCCGATCTCATCGTCGAGGCGCGCGAGCGGGGCGCGGCCATCGTCGGTATCTTTCACGACGAAGATACGCGTGAGCGCGTGGCAACCCGCATCGTGCGCCTTGCAACACCGGTAGTGGTCAACTCATCCGAAGACGGAGCATTGCAGACATGCTGATTACGAATGCGCGCATCGTCACGCGCAACGAGGAATTCACGGGCACGGTGCGCATCGAGGAGGGCTGTATCGCGGATGTATCGCCGGGAAATACGGCGACGCGCGACGCGTTGAACTGGGACGGCGACTATCTGCTGCCGGGCTTCGTCGAACTGCATACGGACAATATCGAAAAGCATCTCGCGCCGCGTCCTGGCGTGCTGTGGAATCACGAAGCGGCGATCATCGTGCATGACGCGCAAGTGGCTTCGGCCGGCATCACGACCGTGTTCGATGCGCTCGGTGTGGGCTCGCGTCCCGAAGACGGCGTGCGTGGCCGCGAACTTCAAGTGCGGTGCGCGCAGTCCATCGGCAAGTTCGTCGAGCGCGGGCTCTTGCGCGCCGATCACTTCCTGCACTTGCGTTGCGAAGTCGGCACGACGGACGTAGTCGAGGTATTCGATTCACTGAGCGCGCATCCGCTCTTCAGGCTCGCATCGGTGATGGACCATACGCCGGGTCAGCGCCAGTGGCAGGACCATGAAAAGTGGCGCAAGTATCAGGAACGTCACGGCAAGTGGAGCGACGAACACGCGAATGACGTGCTCGCGCAACTGGCCGAGCATCAGGCGCGTTACGCGGCGGCGCATCGTGCGGACATCGTCGCGCGTTGTCAGCGCTTGGGCATCTCGCTTGCAAGCCACGACGACACGCTCATCGAGCATGTGGAAGAAGCCGCGCGCGATGGCATTGCGCTCGCGGAATTCCCGACCACGCTCGATGCAGCCCGTGCCGCGCGCGAACATGGCATCGCCACGATCATGGGCGCGCCGAACGTCGTGCGTGGCGGCTCGCACTCGGGCAACGTGTCGGCGCTCGAACTCGCTCGCGAAGGGTTGCTCGACATCCTCTCGTCCGATTACGTGCCTTCGAGCCTGCTCATCGCGGTGTTTGATCTCGTCGAGAAGGCGGGATGGACCTTGCCGCGCGCGGTGGCCACGGTTTCTTGGGCACCCGCGCACGCGGCCGGACTCGCCGACCGTGGGGCCATCGTGACGGGCTTGCGCGCCGACTTCGTGCGCGTCGCGCTGGCGGACGGTCTGCCTGTGCCGCGCGAGACTTATCGCAACGGGCAGCGCGTTTCTTAAAACGCCGACAGCCCCGCGCAAGGCAACCGACATACACGGGTAAGCCCGCGTTGCGAAGGCATGCAGACTTCAGTACTCTCGCGCATGAATTAGTTCGCTATGTGAATCGCTGTTCGCCTGACGAACAATAGTCGAACGACGATTGCCAATCATCGACGAGGGAATGAAGTGAGCCGAAGTCCTGCTGTGAACGTGCAGACGTTCATCAACGAGCACCCGTTTTCGCCCTTCCAGTGGCTGATCTTCGTGATGTGCTTCGTCATCGTGCTGCTGGATGGTTTCGATACTGCGGCCATCGGATTCATCGCGCCATCGCTCGTATCCGAATGGCAGATCAGCCGGCCCGCGCTCGCGCCTGTTCTGAGCGCTGCGTTGTTCGGGCTCGCGGCGGGCGCGCTGCTTTCCGGGCCGTTGTCGGACCGGCTCGGACGACGGCTGATGCTGTTGTCCTCGGTACTGCTGTTCGGCGTGGCGTGCTTTGCATCGGCGTATTCGGCAAGCCTCACGCAACTCACGGCGTTGCGCTTCGTTACGGGCCTCGGCCTCGGCGCCGCCATGCCCAATGCCGTCACCATGATGAGCGAGTTCTGCCCGGACAAGCGCCGCGCGACGCTCATCAACCTGATGTTCTGCGGCTTTCCGCTGGGCGCGGCATTCGGCGGCTTTCTCGCGGCATGGATGATTCCGCATTTCGGCTGGCGCAGCGTGCTGCTGCTCGGTGGCGTGGCGCCGCTCGTGCTCGTCGTGCTGCTCTTCATCAGCCTGCCGGAATCGGTGCGCTACATGGTCGCGAAAAACAAGCCGGCCGAGAAGATTCGTGCGACGCTTGCACGCATTTCATCGGCGGCGGCCAACGCAGGATCGTTCTTCATGACGGAGACGGCGCCCGCGGTGCAGGGGCAGGGCGGCGTGAGCGTGGTGTTGTCGCGCTCGTATATCGTCGGTTCGATCATGTTGTGGCTCGCATACTTCATGGGCCTCGTGATCTTCTATGCATCGATCAACTGGATGCCGATTCTCCTCAAGGAATCTGGCCTGAGTCCGCAACGCGCGACGCTGATCTCCGCGTTGTTCCCGCTCGGCGGGGTGGGCGCTGTCTTGTGCGGCGTGTTGATGGATCGCTTCAACCCGAACCGCATCATTGCCGCGTGCTATGCGTTGACCGCGGTGAGCGTGTACTTCATCGGGCAGGCGGTGGGCAACGTGGGACTGCTCGTGCTGATCGTGTTCCTTGCTGGCGTGTTGATGAACACGGCGCAATCGTCGATGCCCGCGCTCGCGGCATCGTTTTATCCGACTCAGGGACGCGGCACCGGCGTGGCGTGGATGCTGGGCATCGGGCGCTTCGGCGGTATCGCGGGATCGTTTCTCGTGGCTGAACTGACGCGATTGCACTTCAGCTTCGGCGGCATCTTCGCGGTGATCGGCGTCGCGGGATTGATCTCGGCGGTGGCGTTGCTCATCAAGCAGGCCGCGCATCCGCAGGCCGCGTTGCCGAGCGATTTGAAGGCTACGGAGCCGGTCGGGCATTGAGGATGGGTTGTGTCTGGATGATGTCGAATCGCCCTGCGTGGACGTTGGTCGCGCAGGCGAATTGTTTTGGATGTGGGGCTTTGCCGAGAGGCCATGGCCACCAGTCTTTCACTCATCGCACTCCTGTTTGCCAATCGTCAGACCGTGGCATGTCGTGTGCTGATGAAGAACATGCGACCTGCCGCTGCGTGTCAACACCGCAGCAGCAAGGAGGCACCACAAGCCGCACGACATCGCATCTTGCAACCGCAAAAAGGAGTTTTTCGATATGAAGCGTATCGCCATTTCATGCGCCGCTGGCGCACTCGCCCTGGTTTGCGCATCCGCATTCGCACAGGACAATCCTCCCAGCTCGAATACGGGCCTGCAAGCAGGCGACAACGCCCAAACGACCACGACGCACGCGCACAAGACTCATTCGAAGGCCACGCACAGCAGCCAGTCGTCGATGAAGCCCGGTCCGTCGACCACGCCTGGCGGCACGGCCACGCCCGGCACCGCAGGCGCACCGGTCAGCGCGAGCGGCTCGGGTAACTGAGGTCTGAAATAATCGGCGGAACAGCCGCTGGAAACATGAACGGGACGCTCAAGGGCGTCCCGTTTTACATGGCGATTCAATTCGAAAAAGAATTTGCCATCGAGAAGCGCGCGTATGAACGCGCTATGACAATGCAAAACTGGCCATCATGCTGCGCCGCTTCAGCTCACGCAAAACAAAGCCGTACCTTACTTTGCAAACAACGACGCCATATTGGCAAACGCCTTGATCTCGACCGCATTGCCCGACGGGTCGAGGAAAAACATGGTCGCCTGCTCGCCCACTTCGCCCTTGAAACGGACATGCGGTTCGATGATAAAACGCGTGTTCGCCGCACGCAGCTTCTCGGCCAACGCTTCCCACTGCGGGATCGACAGCACGACGCCGAAGTGACGCACCGGCACGGCATCGCCATCTACAGCGCTCGTCGTGCGATGCCCCACTTCCTCGGGCGCCAAATGCGCGACGATCTGATGTCCGTAAAAGTCGAAATCGACCCAGTCCGGTGAACTGCGGCCTTCGGGGCAACCGAGTAGATCACCATAAAACTCGCGCGCGGACGCAAGGCTGTGAACGGGGAAAGCCAAATGGAAAGGCGGCATGGCGGCCTGAGTCGTGCTCATGGTGCTACTCCTTTTTGTGGGGTTCGACAGCGTTTGCCCCAAATTCTATTCACAAATAAAAGTGCTGAAAAACGATATATTGCGGGAGTCAGCCCCAAATTTATCGATGAATGAATATGCTGCGTGAACTCACTACTTTCATTGCGGTCGCGCGCCACGGCACCTTTGCCGGCGCGGGCGCGCACATCGGGCTTACGCAGTCGGCGGTGAGCGCGCAGATGCAGCGTCTCGAAGCGCATTTGGGCTTCGCCTTGTTCGACCGCACCGGACGGTCCGCCACGCTCAACAAGGCGGGCCGCCGCACGCTAGAACTCGCGGATGAACTCATGGCGCTCTATACGCGCCTCGCCGAACCCGAGGGCGTCGACGGGCGTGGCGGCGCGTTGTCGGTCGGCGCGATCGCTTCGGCGCATGCGGCGCTGTTGCCCCATGCCATCGGCGCGTTCAGACGCGTGCTGCCCGCGTGGCGCATCCGGCTCGTGCCGGGCGTGTCGCTGTCGCTGCTCGCACAGGTCGATGCAGGCGAAACGGACATGGCCGTCATCATTCGTCCGCCGTTCGCGATACCTTCCGAATTGCGCTGGCGCACGCTCGTCGCCGAACCGTTCGTGTTGCTTGCGCCCGCCGCCATGAAGCGCGCCGCCTGGCGCGAAGTAATCGAGACGGCGCCGTTCATCCGCTACGACCGGCGTTCGTTCGGCGGACGGCAAGTGGAAACGTTCTTGCGCAAGCAACGCATAGCGGTGCGCGACGCCATCGAAGTGGACGAGTTGCAAGGCATCGCGCAAATGGTCGCGCGCGGCTTGGGTGTCGCGCTCTTGCCCGTGTCCGATGGCATCGGCCCGTGGCCTGCCGGCGTCGTCGCGCTCGGTCTGGGCGACGACACGTTCCATCGCGAGATCGGGCTGGTCGAGCGTTCGCGCAAGGGACGGCAAGACGCGGCGGCACAACTCGCGGATTGCATCGCCGATGCGGCCAGTCGCAAGCCGGAAACGCCGCTTCCGGCGCGCAAGCGCGCGCGTGTAAAAAACAGCGCCTAGAATGCGTTGCAGGCGCGGCCCTCGAGTCGTCTCCTTCGTTGTCCGCGCACGCTTTTCCTTTGTCCTTTCGTGGCGGATGTCCATGAGCGACGAGCAACACACTGACACCACTGACGCCGCACCGCCGCTCGGCTTCTTGCGCGCGGGGCTTGCCTGGCTGGATTGCGTGGACCCGGGCACGCATCGGCGTATCAAGGGATTGCGGCTCGTGACCGCGTATGGGCTCGCGGCCGCGCTCGGCGGCTTGCACGACGTGACGCGCGACGTGCCTGCCAGCGTCTCCGTCGGCATGCTGGCCGCCGCCTTCGCGCTTTGGGCAAGCGTGTCAGAAGCGCGCAGCGCGCGCGCCGATTCGAGCCGCGATCTCGCCGTGTTGTGCATCGCGGCCGCGCTTGGCGCACTCAGCTTTGCGCTCTTCGGGCCGTGGCTGCACGAAATGGGGCGCGCCGGCGCGGAGTTCGTGCTCGTCACGGGCGCGTTCCTCGCGGGCTATCTCAAGCGTTTCGGCCTGCTCGGCGCGGGCGTCGGCTCACAGTTCTACATCGGTCAACTGGTCGCTTACTCGATGAACCTGACACCGGGCGATTCATGGGCTATTACGCTCGCGCTCGTCATCGGCATGATCGCGGCCATCGTGCCGCGTGTGCTGAGCGGGCCGGCGGAGCATCCGGTGGTGTTGCCCGCGCTCGCGTCCGAGCCGGCTTACTGGCGGCGGCAGGTTTCTCCCGCGCTTGCCATGGGTCTGCAGGCGGCGAGCGGCGCGCTCGTCGTGGCGTTGTTGAACGCGGCGTTCGGTATGGCGGAATCGGCGTGGGCGATCACGGCCTGCGTCTACGTGGTCGCGACTTCGGCTGTCGGCACGGCACAGCGCGTGCGGCGGCGCATCTACGGCACGCTCGTGGGCGTGCCTGTCGGCCTCATTTGTCTGCCGCTTGCGGAACACGCGCCGCTCTTCATCTGGGCGATGGCCGCCCTCGCGATGATCGTCTACGCCATGGCGCTGCCCGAGCGCTATGACATTGCGTGCGGCGCTTTCGCCTTTACGCTGATCGTGACGATGGCCGCGAGCGGCATTCACTCGATACCGCTGCTCGCCGCGCGCGCGTGGGAGACGTTGCTGGGCGGCGCTCTCGGGCTCATTGCGGCGAAGTTGATCTTCCCGTTGCGCGAGGTCGGCTAACCACGCGCGGTGGCAGAACGCAGCGACGAAGCGGCATGGCACGGGCCTCGCACGCAAAGCGGTAAAGCACCGCAAAGCGGCAAGCAAGGCAAAGCATGAACCCGTCAGCGCTTACTCGCCTTCGCCACCACCTCGTCGAGCAATTGCAGGTCCACGGGCTTCACCAGATGCCCGTCGAAGCCCGCCTGCGCCGAACGTTCCTTGTCGCCTTCCTGACCGAAGCCGGTCATTGCGACGATCATCGCGCGGCCGACGAGCCGTTGCGAGCGTAGCGAGCGCAGCACCGCGAAGCCGTCGATATCCGGCAAAGCCAGATCGAGCAGGATCAGCGCGGGCGGAAAATGCCGGATGACGTCGATACCTTCCGTGCCGTGATATGCAATGCGCACCTCGTGCCCCTTCATCTGCAGCAGCATGGCGAGACTGTCGGCGGAATCGACGTTGTCATCGATCACGACGATACGCAATGTCCCCGATGCGGCCGGCGCTGCCAGCAAACCGGCAATGGGCACATCGTCGGCGGGCGCGTAGGGCAATCGCACGGTGAACGTGCTGCCGCGACCGGTGCCGTCGCTCGCGGCGGAGATGGTGCCGCCGTGCATTTCGACGATCGAACGGCACAACGTGAGACCAATGCCAAGCCCGGCTTCGCCTGGATTCAGGTAATGATCTTCTTGTACGAAGAGATCGAAGATAGCCGTCAAACCCTTCTGCGAAATGCCACGGCCGCGGTCGGACACTTTCAGCAGCAAGGCGTTGCGCTCGCGTTCCACGCAGATGTGGATGCTGCTGCCGTGCGGCGAAAACTTCGATGCGTTGTTGAGCAGATTCTGCACGACCTGAACGAGCCGCGTGCCATCGCCCAAGACGAAGACAGGCTCGTGCGGCAATTCGGTGGTGATGCTCTGCGCGCGGTCGTCGGTGAAAGGGCGCACGAGTTCCATGCTGCGTTCGACGATTTCGGTCACGCCCACGCGCGCCATGCGCAGTTCGATTTTGCCGGTGGTGATACGGCCCATGTCCAGCAGATCGTCGACCAGTCGGCCGAGATGCGAAGTCTGTCTGTCGATGATGTCGCGGCACGAAGCGAGTCTCGGCGAGATATCCGCTTCCATCTGCATCACGCCGACGGCATTGCGCACGGGCGCGAGCGGATTGCGCAACTCGTGCGCGAGCGTGGCGAGAAACTCGCTGATGCGTCGCGACGATACTTCGAGTTGCTCCAGTCGCTTTCGTTCGCTCATGTCGCGCGTGACCTGGGAGAAGCCACGCAGCGTCCGGTGCTCGTCATACACCGCCGTGATTACCACGTTCGCCCAGAAAAGCGACCCGTCCTTGCGCACGCGCCAGCCCTCGGTCTCGATGCGCCCCATGCGAATGGTGGTCTGCAATTGCAACGCGGGCACGTTCGCGGCGATGTCCTCGGGCGAATAGAAGAGGGAGAAGTGCTTGCCGAGAATCTCCGCCGGCAGATACCCCTTGATACGCACCGCGCCCATGTTCCAGCTTTCGATCTCGCCTTCCGGGCTCAGCATGCAAATGGCGTAGTCGCTCACGCTTTCGACGAGCAGGCGGAAGCGTTCTTCGGAAAGCCGCAGCTTGGTTTCCTCCGCGCGCTTCGCGGTGAGATCGCGTGTGTACTTTGCATAGCCGATGATCTCGCCACGCGTGTCGCGCGCCGCCGTGATGACGACATTGGCCCAGAAACGCGTGCCGTCCTTGCGTACACGCCAGCCTTCGTCCTCGAAACGGCCAGTGGCATACGCCTCCTTCAGCTCGTATTCGGGCCAGCCCCGCGCCACGGAATCCGCCGTATAGAAACGCGACAGATGCTGACCGATGATCTCGTGCGCCTCGTAGCCCTTGATCTTGCGCGCGCCCGTGTTCCAGGTCGTGATGCAGCCATTGAGATCGAGCATGAAGATCGCGCAATCTTCGATGGCATCGACAAGCGTGTGATAGCGCTCGTCTTCGATAGTCGAGTCATTCGGCTTGTCGGACGCCGGTTCCGCTGGCCTGGCAGTGCGCAAGGTAGTCATGGTTCTGATGGGCGGCGCTCAGGTTGAGAAGTTGCAAACGCAACGACCGCGATGTGTTCGAAAATCCGCGTTCGTCATGCAGCGGTGTTTTCGACACATGAAAACGCCGCGTGCGCGCCAGCAGTTTAACCCTTCGTGTGCTGCTTCCGCTTCTTGTCTGGATTTCGTCCACCCAATATTATCCGCGCTTTAGAGGGGATTTCAGCACGGGCGTGCGCGCTTAGACTGCAGGCACATTTCAGGAGGCCGCGCGACCGTCAGGCAGTGAGAGAAGGCCCGTGAAGTGATTTCGATAACCCTTCATGGAGCACTCACATGCCTCGCAAACTCGGTATCATCTTTCTCATCGCGGCGACGCTTGCCGCTTCTTATGCGCTCGCCAGGGGATTTGGCACGGCTTCGCGGCAATGCGTTACCGTGCAGATGATCGCATCGGACGACGCACCCGCGGACAACAGCAATAACGCGGGTACATCGCCCAAGGACAAGGAGGACAGTCCGCTCACTCGTGCACAGGACTGAGCACGGTTTCGCGCCGTGGGCTGATCTTCACGGCGGGCATGAAAAGCATAGAGACGACCGCGCCGAGCGCGACGAAGAACATCGCGGTGAAAGTCAGATGCAGCGCATGGTGCAGGGCAAGGCGGATCTCGTTATTGCTTGCGAAGTCGCCCGGCACGCTCGTCAATAAACGCTTCAACTGATCCGCGTGGACGGCGGGCATGCCGGTCACATGCGTGAGACCGTAGTTCTGCACCGCGCCGAACACCGCCGCGCCGAGCGTGTTGCCGAGATTGCGCGCAAAGAGATTGGATGCCGTCGCGCTGCCGCGTTCGTGCGGCTTCACGATCTCCTGAATCAGGATGAGGCACGAGACGCTCGTCACGCCCATGCCGAAGCCCACGACCGCCGAGCCGATTCCCGCCCACACCGGGCTCATGTCCGGGTTGAGGAACACGAACGGCAGCGAGCCAAGCGGAATGAAGAACGCGCCGCCGATCAGAAGCCGCCTCAGGCCGATGCGCGCGAACGTCCGCGAGGTGAACGTGGCGCCGCTTGGCCAGCCGACCATCATCATGGTGAGCGTGAAGCCGGCTTCGACCGGTGAGCGATGCATCACGCCCTGCACGTACATTGGCAGGAAAGTGGTGAGGCCCATCATCGCCATGCCGGCGAGCAGGGTCGCCGC
Organism: Caballeronia sp. GAWG2-1; assembly: GCF_023631405.1. Lineage (NCBI taxonomy): Bacteria > Pseudomonadati > Pseudomonadota > Betaproteobacteria > Burkholderiales > Burkholderiaceae > Caballeronia > Caballeronia sp. GAWG2-1. The sequence continues at coordinate 55,091 of NZ_JALQDD010000029.1, read as the reverse complement.
GTTGCCCGCTGCAATCGGGCGATGTGCCCAGAGGCCGAAGTTGATCATCGGGTCGGCGGCACGGCGTTCCTGCCAAACGAAGAGGCACGCGCTCGCAATCAGCACCGCCACTTCCACGGCTACCCGCGTGTTGCTGGCGTGGCCGGCATCGGTCAGGGCCATCATCAGCGCGGCGACGGCGGCGGTGAAAAAGAACGCGCCAGCGAAGTCGATCGACGGGCGGCCGTGGCGTTTCTCTTCGTGCAGGAACATGACGAACAGCAGCGCGGCGAGAAAGCCGATCGGCACGTTGATCCAGAAGATCCACGCCCACGAGAACTGCCGGATGAGCAGACCGCCGACCATGGGTCCGAGCACGGCCGATACCGCCCACACGCTTGCCAAATAGCCCTGCACCTTGCCGCGTTCATGCGCCGGGAAAAGGTCGCCGACGATAGTCAGCACCACCGGCAAAATGGCGCCCGCGCCCACGCCTTGCAGCAAACGGAACACGATCATTGCGGGCATCGACCAGGCAAAGCCCGCGAGCACCGAGCCGATCAAGAAGATGGCGATGCCCACGAGCACCGCGGGCTTGCGTCCATAAAGGTCGGCGAGCTTGCCGAACACCACGGTAAGCGCGGTCTGCGTAAGCAGAAACGACGAGAAAACCCAGCTGTAGAGATCGAGACCGCCGAGTTGCGTGGCGATTTGCGGCATCGCGGTGGAGACGATGGTGGCCTCGATCGCGACCATTGCCATCGACGCCATCACGGCGGCAATGACGAGCGGACGAACGGTTTGTCTGGCTTGTGGCATGCGTTTCCATGAAAGGAATGGCGCCGCCACGCGAGGCGGATACGGCGCGCGGCAACAGGCGGGCTTACGAAGAAGGCGATACGGCCAAGGCGAAGCTGCATCAGCCGTTGTGCGGCGGGGCGGCATCGCCGATGAAGTCGATGATGAAGCGGTCGACTGCAATGGTAGCGCCTGCTGAAAAAGCCTGCTCGCTTCGCCCGATTCTTCGTCCTCATTTTTCTCTAACTATCGGGGTATACGCTGGGTTCGTGGACAGAAGGTTGGTTCACATCCTCGTTCTCCTCAGCTTCGAGCGTCGGCTCCGACCCGGACCGGCGCTTCTTTTTTCGCACGTCGATGCCAGAACCCCGCGCCGAAAGATCGAAAAGTCCGAAGCCGCCGAAAGCCGCTAGTAGAATCGAGACGCCAGCCGGTCCGCGTCTTTTCATCTCGATGCGTCTTCACATGATCAAATCGCTGAGAAATCAACTGGTCGTCGCGCTCGGGCTGCTCGTCAGCGCGGTGGGCTTGCTGCAGGGCATCAGCTCGTATCATCTTTGCCGGACCGGCATGGACGCACTGCTCGACATGCGCCTCGAACAAGTGGCGACCCGCATGCGCGACGGTTTCGCCGAAGGCATTCCGCAGAATCCCGCGCGCGGCACGCAGGACGATCGCGATGTCGTGGTCGTCGTGTGGAAGCCGGACGAAGCCACGCCGTTTCGCACGACCGATCCTTCTCTGCGCTTTCCGCGCGATGCAACCGCGGGCTTCGGCAGCTATCAGGTCAACGACGAATCGTGGCGCGTCTTCACGCGTCAGGACCCGACCATGACCATTCAAGTGGCGCAGCGCAACGCCGTGCGCCGCGAACTCACGCGGGAAGCCGCGACGCAGACGCTCTGGCCCATTGTCGTGCTGTTGCCGCTCGTGTGGATCGCGGTGGCGCTCGTAGTGAGCCGCTCGCTGCGCAGGCTCAAACGCCTTGGCGCGAAAGTGCAGGGCATCGATACCGCCAATCTCGAACCGTTGCCCACCTCCGGCGTGCCCGCCGAAATCGCGCCCTTCATCCATTCGATCAACACGATGATCGAGCGCCTCGCGCAATCCATCGAGTCGGAACGCAAGTTCATCGCCGATGCCGCGCATGAACTGCGCACGCCGCTCACGGCCCTGCAATTGCAGGCCGATAATCTCGCGCCGCACATCGCGCCGGGCAATCAGGAGCGTTTTCGCGAGTTGCGACGCGGCATTGGACGCGCGGGCAGCCTCATTACGCAGCTTCTGCGCATGGCGCGCGCCGATGCCCCGATGGGCGCGACGCCGCTCACGCAGGTGAATATCGCCACGGTCGTAACGAGCGCCGTGGCCGATGTCCTGCCGATTGCACTGCAACGCGGCCTCGATATCGGCGCCGAAGAGATGGTCGAAGCCCACGTGCGCGCGGTGGAAACGGATATTGGCATGGCGGTGAAGAATGTCGTTTCGAACGCGGTGCGCTATACGCCGGATGGCGGCACCATCGACTTGCGCATGCGGCGCGAGCGCGACATGGTATGGGTCGATGTCGTCGATACGGGGCCGGGCATTGCGGAAACACTATTGCCGCGCGTATTCGACCGCTTCTTCAGGGCTAACCCTGATATCGAGGGTAGCGGGCTCGGCTTGTCTATCGTGAAGGCGATCGCGCAGCGCTACGGTGGCGATGTGTCACTTCGGAATCGCGATGACGGGCGGTCGGGCATCGTCGCTTCGATTGGCTTTCCGGTCGAGGAAAGCGGCGTGGCTACCGAGGCAAACGCCGCGACAGCCACCGCTTAAAAGGAATGGCCGCGCTGTTTTGTGCCTATTACAATGGGATCGCGTGCTGCGCGTGGGTGATGACCGCGTCAGCTTGGTCGCGTCAATGCGGTGTGCGGACTCAACATGCGAATCCTACTGATCGAAGACGACGTACAGATCGGCACCAGCCTGATGCGCGCCCTCAAGGACGTCGATTACGCCGTGGACTGGGTGCGCGACGGCCAGGCGGGCCGCGAGGCCATGGACGCCGCTGAATACACGGTAGTACTGCTCGATCTCGGCTTGCCCGGCATGTCTGGCCTCGAAGTGTTGCGTGGTGCGCGCACGGCGGGCAACGCGACGCCCGTGCTGATCCTCACGGCTCGCGACGACCTCGACACGCGCGTGCAAGGGCTCGACCTCGGCGCGGACGACTACCTCCTCAAGCCCTTCGACACGCCCGAACTGCTGGCCCGCATCCGCGCGGTGCTGCGCAGAAAGGCGGGTTATGCCACCTCGCGTCTCGGCGACGAATCGATCAATCTCAACCTCGACCAGCGCACGCTTACGTGCGGCGAGACATCCGGCGTGCTGTCGGCGAAGGAGTTCGCGCTGATGCACGCACTCATGGAGCGGCCCGGCACCATCTTTTCGCGCGATCAACTCGAAGACCGGCTTTACGGCTGGGGCAAGGAAGTCGAAAGCAACGCTGTCGACGTGATCATCCATTCGGTGCGCAAAAAGTTCGGCGCAGCGGTGATCCGCAACGTGCGCGGCCTCGGCTGGACCGTGATGCTGGGGCAGGCGGGACGCGACGAAGCGAAGTGAGGGCGTGTCACGCGTAAGGGTCGTCGGGGCGACGGGGGATCGATCCGCAGAAGGTCATGCTGTACGCGTGGTCGCTTTCCTCGACCTGACGCATGCGGCGCTCGAGTTCGGCGTGATCGCCCGACGAGGCAAAGTAGTCGTCGTGCGAATGGTTGTCGGTGGCGGAAAAGAATCTGGAAAGACGTTCGAACATGATGCGCTCCTTAGGCGGACGGGTGGCGACGGCCTGCGCTCGGATTCAGTATGGCTCGTCGATGGAAACCAGAATAAGGCGCGCGAATTAGCGTTGAATGATGGCTCGCACATGCAGTCGCCAGCACAGAGTTGAGCCTGCGAAACATGTACGCCAGCGCACGCGAATGGGCTGCCGCGTCGCACCATCGCGTGGTATCTTCTTTCACACAGGTTTCACACAAGGATGGATGTACAGCAGCGCGTTTGCCCTTTCCGTCGAACGTCTCTCGTGAACGCCGCCATGAACGAAGTGCCTCGTACTCTCAGTGCCCGCGACCGCGTCGAACTGCTTTGCTGGCTGACGTGCGGCAGCCTCGGTGCGTACTATCTCAACGGCGACTGGCCCGCGCCGTCATTTCATGTCGAAGCCGCGCGCAAGTGGCTCGACCGGCATCAGCGCGAAGCCGACTGGCTTGCTATCGCCAAACTCTCTGCCATTGCACGCGATCTTGCCGCGCGACATTGCGCCATCCTCGAATCCGACTGGGCGCGCGAAGCGGTCGAAGAGATTTTGGACAGCGAAGACCTCAACTTCAATTCGGGCGTGGTGCGGCCCATTCTGGAGGATTGCCGCCGGGCGTTGGCGGAGAAGCGGGTTCCGGAGTAGACGATTAACGTACGCGAGTCGTGAGGGCGGTCGCGCCGCCAACCGCAGGCCGCTAGCGCCACGTGCTCTATCTAGCGAAATATAGGAAAGTATAAGGTAGTCGAGATATACTACGCTATATATTGTTATACAGTCATAGTCATGGATCCGGTTCGGAACCCATTTGCGCCCGGCGCCGGTAGCCAGCCGCCCGAACTCGCTGGGCGCGAAGCAATCATCGAGGACGCACGTATCGCCATTGAACGCGCGGTGCTTTGTAAGCCCAGCCGTTCGCAAATGTTCCTGGGCTTACGCGGCGTAGGCAAGACCGTGCTGCTCAACGCAGTCGAAGCGCTCGCTAATCAGCGTGGCCACGTCACTTCCATGATCGAGGCGCCCGAGAACAAATCGTTGGGTGAGCAACTGCTGCCACGCATGCATCAAGTGCTTCGAAAACTGTCCGTCGCCGCGAATGCCAAGGCGAAGACTTACGACGCGCTGCGAGCGTTGAGGTCGTTTGCCTCCGCATTCAAGTTGGAATATGGCGATGTCTCGATCGCGGTGGATCCCGAAGTTGGAGTCGCGGACAGCGGCGACCTCGAGAATGATCTTCCAGAACTGTTCGTGCGTATCGGCGAGGCCGCTAAAGCTGCCGGTAAAGCCTGGACGCTCCTGATCGATGAAGTCCAGTACCTAAGCGAAAAAGACTTAGCCGCTCTCATCGTGTCATTGCACAAGATCAACCAGGCGCGCTTGCCCGTGCTGTTTTTTGGCGCCGGCTTGCCACAGGTCGCGGCCCTGTCGGGACAAGCCAAATCGTATGCGGAGCGGCTATTTCACTACCCGGAGGTCGGTGCTCTGCCTGAGGACGATGCCAAGGCAGCGATCCGTCAACCAGTGAACGACGAAGGCGCCGTTATCGACGATGCTGCTCTGAAAGAGATTTTCCTCAAGACGAGAGGCTATCCCTACTTTCTGCAGGAGTGGGGCCATCAGTCCTGGAACCTCGCCGTCGGCGACACGATTACCGTAAGCGACGCAAGGCGCGCCGAGTCGACAACGCTCAAGCGTCTGGACGAAGGGTTCTTCAAAGTTCGCTTCGATCGCCTGACGCCCAAGGAACGCGAATACGTCATTGCCATGGCGAAATTAGGCAGTGGCCCTTATCGTTCGTCCGACGTTGCGGACGCGCTCGGCGAAACCCCGCAGAGTCTCGGTCCTCGCCGCGCGCAGATCATCAACAAAGGCATGATCTACAGTCCGTCCCATGGTGATATCGCGTTCACCGTGCCGATGTTCAATGACTACCTGATTCGCAATTTAAGCAGTCTTGGCTGACCGGGCTGCGGATTTGCGCCGAGCGCCGCTAGGGACATAAGGCAGACTAGCGCGAATCACTGTATGAATGTACAGTATGCGCATTTTCCGCGTTCTTCGCGCCCGCGCATGTTTAGCCACGTCCCTCGCACGTCGTCGTCTTCCGGCCTTGTCGGCACGCGTCCGTTCTAGGCAATGGACACGCCCGCCACGCCCACGCCTCGCCGTATCGCGCATCTGGACATGGATGCGTTCTTTGCCTCCGTCGAATTGCTGCGCTATCCCGAACTGCGCGGTCAGCCGGTGGTGGTCGGCGGCGGCCGCAATGCCATTCCCGAGACGCTGGCCGACGGCACGCGCCGTTTCAGAAAACTGCGTGATTACGCGGGGCGCGGTGTCGTCACCACCTCCACTTACGAAGCGCGCAAGTTCGGCGTGTTCTCGGCCATGGGCATGATGAAGGCCGCGCAACTCGCGCCCGACGCCATTCTTCTGCCCACGGATTTCGAGTCGTATCGCCATTACTCGCGGCTCTTCAAGACAGCCGTCGCAGCGTTCACGTCGCAGATAGAGAATCGCGGCATCGACGAGATTTATATCGACGTGACGGACATGACGGGCGATTCCGCGAGCATCGGCCGGCGCATGAAGGACGCGGTGCACGAAGCCACCGGGCTTACGTGCTCGATCTGCATCGCGCCGAACAAGCTGCTGGCGAAGATCGGCTCGGAGCTCGACAAGCCCGACGGCCTGACCATCCTGACGATGGACGATCTCCCCACACGCATCTGGCCGCTCGCGGCGCGCAAGGTGAATGGCATCGGGCCCAAGGCGAGCGAAAGGCTGGCGGCGCTCGGTATCGAAACGGTCGGCGACATTGCCGCCGCCGACCTGGGATTTCTGCAGACGCATTTTGGCGGCACTTACGCCGCATGGCTCGCGCGTATCGCGCAGGGACAGGACGATCGGCCCGTGGTCGTGAGTTCGCAACCGAAGTCGATGAGCCGTGAGACCACGTTCGAGCGCGATCTGCATCCGAAGAACGACCGCGCGAAGCTCTCCGAGGCGTTCACGGGGCTGTGCAAGAAAGTCGCCGACGACCTGCAGCGCAAAGGTTACGTAGGCCGGACGGTCGGCATCAAGCTGCGTTTCGACGACTTCCGGACGCTCACGCGTGATCTGACCATTCCCGTTTCCACCGACGACCCCGTCGAGATTCGCCGCGCCGCTACCGAATGCGTAAAGCGCATTACGCTGGATCGACGGCTGCGGTTGCTCGGCGTGCGCGTGAGCGCGTTGAGCGTGCGCGGGGAGGACGGCGGCTTCATCGAACCGATTCAAGTGGAACTGCCGTTCGACTGAGGCGTTAAGCGCCAAAGGGAATAAGCAAATCGCGGATCGTTCGTTGGCGGCACGGCTGCGACGAAGTAGATTGGCTGTCTTTGCGCCGTTCAAGAACATCGTGACGACCCTCGAAAGTTTGCCCCAAGCCGCCGATCGATCCATCGACGAATCCATTCAAATTCGCGCCTTCGACGCGCCGCTCGGCGCCGAGGTCATCGGGCTCGATCTGAGCAAGCCGCTCTCGCAAGCCGATTTCGCGCGCATTCATCGCGCGCATCTCGATCATCACGTGCTCGTGTTTCGCGACCAGCGCATCACGCCGGAACAGCAGGTCACGTTCAGCAAGCGCTTCGGGCCGCTGCAAATTCACGTGCTCAAGCAGTTCGCGCTCGCCGGGCATCCGGAAGTGCTGATCGTTTCCAACGTGCTCGAAAACGGCAAGCCGATCGGTCTCGGCGATGCCGGGCACTTCTGGCATTCGGACCTCTCGTACAAGGAAACGCCGAGTCTCGGCTCACTGCTGCATGCGCAGGAGTTGCCGAAAGTTGGCGGCGATACGCTGTTTTCGAATCAGCATCTTGCGTGGGATACGTTGCCCGAGCATCTGCGTCGCGCAGTCGAAGGACGCCGCGCGGAGCATACCTATCTTGCCAAATACGCCGAGTTGCAGAAACGCAGTCCGTGGCGCCCGAACCTGACGCCCGAGCAAATCGCGCAGGTCAAACCGGTGGTGCATCCCATTGTGCGGACGCATCCGGAGAACGGGCGTCGCGCGCTTTTCGTGAGCGAGCACTTCACCACGCGCATCATCGACATGCCGGAAGACGAGAGCCGCGCGCTCCTCGACGAAATCTTCGCGCATAGCGTGAAGCCGGAGTTTCTTTACCGCCACGAGTGGCGCGATCACGACATGGTGTTCTGGGACAACCGCTCGGTCATGCACTTGGCCGCCGGCACGCCCGACGACGAACGCCGCAAGCTGTATCGCACGACCATTGAGGGCGACGCGCCGTTCTGAGCGCTTATTTCACGGGGTTTTCTCACATGCATTCTCGTTTCGGGAAGCGTTCGTTGCGCGCGCTCGCCGCCGTGCTCGTCGTCTCGTTGGCCTGTTCGGCGACCGCGCAGGCGGAAGGCACGTTGCGCGTGGCCGAGCAATTCGGCGTGGTTTATCTGCTGCTCAACGTGGCGCGCGATCAGAAGTTCATCGAGCAGGAAGGCAAGAAGCAAGGCGTCGATATCAAGGTCGATTGGGCCAAGCTCTCGGGTGGCGCGAGCATCAACGACGCGTTGTTGTCCGGCTCCGTGGATATCGCGGCGGCAGGCGTCGGTCCGTTGCTCACGATCTGGGATCGCACGCACGGCAAGCAGAACGTGAAGGGCGTGGCGTCGCTTGGCAATCTGCCGTATTACCTCGTATCGAACGATCCGCGCGTGAAGACCATCGCCGATTTCAGCGATAAAGATCGAATAGCGGTGCCGGCCGTGGGTGTCTCGGTGCAGTCGCGCATTCTGCAATTCGCGTCGGCCAAGCAATGGGGCGACAAGCAGTACGATCGCCTCGACAAGCTCACGCAAGCGGTGCCGCATCCGGACGCGGCGGCGGCCATCATCGCGGGCGGCACGGAAATCAACGCGCACTTTGGCAATCCGCCGTTCCAGCAGCAGGAACTCGCGGGCAATCCGAAAGCGCATATCGTGCTCAACTCGTATGACGTGTTGGGTGGGCCGAGTTCGGCCACCGTGCTCTATGCAACGGAGAAGTTCCGCAATGAGAACCCGAAGACGTATCGCGCTTTCGTCGATGGCCTCAACGATGCGGCGCGCTTCGTCACCGCCAATCCCGAGAAGGCGGCCGACATCTATTTGCGCGTGAACAACGCGAAGCTCGACCGTGATCTGCTCCTCAAGGTCATCAAGGACCCTGCTGTGCAGTTCAAGGTCCAGCCGCAGAACACCTTTCCGCTTGCGCAGTTCATGCATCGCGTGGGCGCGATCAAGAACGATCCCAAATCGTGGCAAGACTACTTTTTCGACGATCCCGTGACGCGCGGCGGCAGTTGATATTGAGTTGATATCGCGCTGACTGCTTTCCATATTCGCAAAGATTGGTTAGGCGAACGTGCCGCCCTGACTATGCTTGAGGATTGCATTCAGGCATAAGATCATGGCGGCGAATCCCCAAGCCATTTATCCGCGCGAACCCCAGCCCGAAGCCGGGACGAGCGACAAGCTGCTGTCGGCCAGAAACGTTTCTCTCGAATACCGCACGCCCGAAAGGCTCGTGCGGGCGACGCACGATGTCAGCTTCGACGTCTACGGCGCCGACCGCTTCGTGCTGCTCGGCCCTTCGGGCTGCGGCAAATCCACCTTGCTGAAGGCCGTCGCGGGCTTTATCGAACCGGTGTCGGGCAGTATCGAAATTGCCGGTGAGCGCGTGAAGGGGCCGGGCGCGGATCGTATCGTCGTGTTCCAGGAATTCGATCAGTTGCCGCCGTGGAAGACGGTGCTGCAAAACGTCGCGTTTCCGCTGCGCGTCGCGCGCAAGCTCAGTCGCGCCGAGGCACGCGAACGCGCGCTCCATTATCTCGACAAGGTGGGCTTGTCGCGTTTCGCGGATGCCTATCCCCATACGCTCTCGGGCGGCATGAAGCAACGTGTGGCGATTGCACGCGCGCTTGCCATGCAGCCGCGCATTCTGCTGATGGACGAGCCCTTCGCCGCACTCGATGCACTCACGCGCCGCCGCATGCAGGAAGAGTTGCTGCGTCTGTGGAGCGATGAGCGCTTCACACTCATGTTCGTCACGCATTCGATCGAAGAGGCGTTGATCGTCGGCAATCGCATCTTGTTACTGACGCCGCATCCGGGACGCGTGCGCGCCGAACTGAATAGCCATCAATATACGCAGGAGAGTCTGGGTCGCGGGGAGTTTCAGCAGAGCGTCGCGCGCATTCATCGCTTGCTGTTCGAAGAGGAGGCCGCGCAATGAGCACGCCGCATCTCGCCGCACCGCCGGTACGCCCGGAATATGAAGTGGAGCCTGCCGCGCCCGCGGACATTCAGTATCAAAGCGAAGTCAAACTGCCGCTTGCGCGGCGGATAGCGGACACGTCGTGGCTGCGCAAGACGCTGATTGCGCTGGTGCTCATCGGCATTTGGGAAATCGCCGCGCGCTTCGTCGATAACGATCTTTTACTGCCGACGTTCAGCGCAACGGCCGTTGCGTTCGTGCAGGGGATCATCTCGGGCGAGCTCATCGACAAGGTTGCCATTTCAATGTCGGTGCTGTTGCGCGGCTATTTGCTCGGCGCGGCGCTCGCGTTCGTCTTGACGTCGCTTGCGGTCTCGACGCGCATTGGCCGGGATATCTTGTCGATGCTCACGGCAATGTTCAATCCGTTGCCGTCTATCGCGCTGTTACCGCTGGCGTTGTTGTGGTTCGGCCTTGGCACGGGCAGCTTGTTGTTCGTGCTGGTGCATTCGGTCTTGTGGCCGCTCGCGCTCAACACCTATTCGGGTTTTCAGGCGGTGCCTTCGACCTTGCGCATGACAGGCCGCAATTACGGGCTGACGGGCTTGCGTCATGTGGTGCTGATTCTCGTGCCTGCCGCGTTGCCGTCGATTCTTGCCGGCTTGCGAGTGGGCTGGGCATTCGCGTGGCGGACCTTGATTGCAGCGGAGCTTGTCTTCGGCGCGAGTTCAGGAAAGGGCGGGCTTGGCTGGTACATCTTTCAGAATCGCAACGAGCTTTACACGGATCGCGTTTTCGCGGGACTTGCAGCGGTGATCGTGATCGGTCTTGCTGTCGAGCATCTCGTGTTCGATACGGTCGAGCGTGTCACCGTGCGCCGCTGGGGCGTGCAAAATTAATCGGATTCGTGCATTTGAATGTCGGCCCCGCATGGCGCAGCCAGCGGGGCCGATTTGTCTTTAAAGCTTGGCCAATCCATGCTCGCGTGCCGGCATGAAGGCGCGCACCAGCATATAAATTCCGGCGATGCCAACCAGCACATAGACGATCCGCGATAGCGGCGAGGCCACGCCGAAGATCGCCGCCACGAGATCGAGCTGCAGCAGTCCAACCAGCCCCCAATTCAACGCACCGATGATGACAAGCGCGCCAGCGACCCAATCGATCGGGCTACGGTGAACGCGAACGGTTCCTTTCGATGAAACAGTAGACATTTTTGGTGATCCTAATGAATTACGAGGGAAAAAAGAGCCGCAATCGAGCGGCTCTTTTCGTTCCGGTTCCGCACCGCATTAGCCGCAGAACCGGAGGTTACTACTTAATGCAGCTTAGTTCGAGGTTGCGGCCGTTGCCATGCCGGAGCCGAGATCGGCGCCGGTGGTCGGGTCGCTCGACGGGTCCGATGCGGTACGCGTAGCCATTGCCTGCAACGCATCCACCTCTTCCTTCGATACGCCGACGGTGGCCGTGCCATCGCCGCCATCGACTGCGGGTTGCGGATCTTCGACGAACTTCCAGTCGCCGCCTTCATTCCACGAACCGCGCGCGTCATCGCCCTTCGACATATTGAAGTACACGCTCGTGAATTCCGGCTGACCGGGCAGCTTGCCTTGCGGGAAATTCGGCTGAATGGAATGCAGCGCCTTTTCGAAGGACTTCTGATGCGCGATTTCACGCGTCATCAAAAAGCCGAGCGCTTCCTTGATGCCCGGATCGTCGGTCACGTTGATAAGGCGTTCATAGACGATTTTCGCACGTGCTTCAGCTGCGATATTCGAGCGCAGGTCGGCAGTCGGTTCGCCGATCGTATCGATATAAGCCGCGGTCCAAGGCACACCGGCCGAGTTCGTAAGCGCCGGTCCACCGCCGTAGAGCAGAGCGGTCGTGTGCGAGTCGTTACCGTGACCGGTCATTGAGCGATACAGCTCGGCTTCGGTCTGCACGGCTTCGGCGAGTTGGCCCTTTGCGCCCTTGTTGAGCATGGCCACGATCGAGCCGATGATTTCCAGATGGCTCAGTTCTTCGGTGGCGATATCGAACAGCAGGTCCTTGCGGCCCGGATCGTCTTCCGATACAGCTTGCGTGAAGTAACGGCATGCCGCCGCCAGTTCGCCTTGCGGCCCGCCGAACTGCTCTAGCAGAAGATTGGCAAGACCAGGATTCGGCGCAGCTACGCGGACGGTGTATTGCAGACGCTTATTGTGAACGAACATATCAGCCACTCCTTTGTAACAGCGAGCGCCGTCCTGCAGCGGACGAGCGCACGCATTCGGTTTTAGATGAGTTGTTGATCTCGCGGCGACCGAGAGGACGTTGTTGCGTCACTTGCGGTCATCTTGCTGCGAGCCTCAGCGCATGGTTCGCGCTGGCTGAACGGCCGGGGACAGGGCCGAATTGAGTCGTTGAATGGGGAACCGAGTTCATGCAGCCGCGTGGACTGGCAAGGCGTCGGCTTGTGGGTACTACAGCAACCGCCGTGCCATTGAATCCGTCATGCAGCTTTTTCCTTCAGCGTTCAGCGAGAAGCACCGATCGCCCGAGAAGTATCTGGACGTTCGCAATCGGTGTGCCGCGACCCGGTTGTGACCGGAACGGCACGCGGAATAGCCTTTGCTCTGGGCTAACGACTCTCAAAGCTCAAAGGAAAGTATGCATTCCAGATTAATTGAAACCTTATCGCGCGCGATGTTCTCCGGCGCAAGCGCGGGTGTGGCGTCGGCGCTCGTCGCAGCGGCAGGCGCGTCGAAATCCGGGCATCGTCCTTATTCGGCGATGAACGCTGTCGCGCATTGCGTCTGGCCCGATCAGGCGCCAAAGGAGGAGGCGCCCAGCGTTCAATTTACCGCCGTCGGTTCTGGCATCCATCTGGGCAGCGCGGTTTTTTGGGGCGTGCTATTCGAAACGCTGTGCACTTCGCGTGCGCGTCCGCGTGATGTCGTTGCTGCCGCGATTGCAACGTCAGTCACTGCTTATGTCGTGGATTACCATGTCGTCCCTAAACGCTTCACGCCGGGATACGAAGCCCGTTTGAGCAAGCGCGCCTTGGCATCGACTTACGTGGCACTGGGTGCGGGGTTTGCCATGGTGGCGTTGGCGCGCATGGGGCGATCGCGCTAAAGGATGTGAGGTGCGGTCCGTGATGCGTCATACCAAATGAGTCGCGACGCCAGGGCAACGCCGCGACGATTAGAGCATGGTCAGTCTTGCAAGTCCGCCGGCACCTTGCCTCCGTTCTCCGCCAGCTTCTTCATGACTTGCTTATGAAGCCAGATGTTCATGGACGCGGAATCGTCGGTGTTGCCGGTGTAGTGCAACTCGGCGGCTAGCGACTTGCGCGCATCCAGGCTGCTGTCGAGATCGAGCAACTTAAGCAAGTCGACAATCGAGGTGCGCCAGTTCAGGGTCGCACCGCTTTGCTGCTGCTTCTGCGTGAGGATTGCTTCGACATCCACTTCGGGCATCGGCGTGACCGGCGGGCGCGCGGGTTCGGCGCTTGCCGTGCCTGCGGGCGTGCTCGTCGGCGTGCCCGATGCCGTCGGTGTCGCCGGCGCTGCGCCCGGTGAAGCGGGCGGAGTAGCGGCGCCGGATGCGCTCGCGGCCGGATGATCGTGCGGGAAAATCTTGTTCAGGATGCTTGAAAAGATGCTCATGGTTCCTCCGTTGGTTTCATTGGTGTTTTGCGATGAAGCCTGTCATTTCTTCACCGGCCGTCGGACAAGGACGCATAAAGCAAGCCTGCTTCCGACAAACTCGTACGTCATGGTGAGCGAACCATCGGACAGATAGTCTCGAATGGTGGTTGTCGATGCCAATCTCGATCGCCCGCCCACTTGCAGCCGTCGACGCGACGGACATGACGCTCAAACAGCCTACGTTCAGCACTCCGGCTTTCCGAGCACATCCAGAAAAGCCCGCACCTTCGCACTCAACAAACGACGTGAGCTATATAGCGCCCAGATCGCGACGGCCGGACCCGCATCCTCCCCCAACGCGACCAGCCTGCCCGCAGCCACATCCGGCGCAACGAGCAACCCAGGCAGAAGCGCGGCGCCCGCACCATCCAGCACGGCTTCGCGTATCAATAAGAGCGACGACATACGCAACACCGTTCGTGCTTCGATGGTGCGTGACTTGCCATTGGCGGTACGAATTTGCCAAGGCGTGTCGTTTGCGGTGGAAAGCGTGATCGCAGGCAGCAACGTGGGAAGTTCATCGCTGTCGATAAGCGAAGGCGCAGCAACCAGCACGCGCCGGTCGGTCGCAATCTGACGGCCCATGAGTAGTACGTCGGCCGCCGGATTCACGCGTATCACGAGGTCATAAGCGTCTTGCACGGGATCGACCAGACGATCCTCGGCGACGAGCTCCAGTTCGACTTCGGGATAAGCAAGCACGAACCGGGCAGCCACACGCGCAAGCACCGCATGTGTGAACACGACGGGCCCGCTTACGCGCAGCTTGCCGCGTGGCACGGGCGCGCGCGAGGCGATCGATTCGCCGAGATCGGCGATATCCGCGAGCAGTCCGTGCGTTCCCTGATGCAGCGCCTGACCGTCCTCCGTGAGCCGCAACGTGCCCGAGCCGCGCTCGATCAGCCGCACGCCGAGCTCCTGTTCGAGTTCGGCGACGCGTCGCGAAAGCGTGGCTTTCGGCCGGTCGAGCTTGCGCGCGGCGGCCGCGAAACCGCCATGTTGGGCGACGGCGTTGAAATCGGCGAGAGCGATCAGGTTCATGGCGTTCCATCCGTGAGACGGGGCGTCTTGTTTTCAGGGCTTCCGACTCGAAAGCGGAACGCCTATCGTATCAACACCGGGCCTCTTGACGGCCCGATCAACTGGAAAACTGGAGAATCAACATGACTATTCTCGTTACAGGAAGCACGGGCGTGATCGGCACGCAGGTCATCGAACAACTCGCGGGGCTGGATGGCGGCGTCGAGGTGAGGGCGCTGACGCGCAAGCCCGCGGACGCGAAGTTTCCGGCGCACGTCAAGCCGGTGCAGGGCGATCTGAGCGGCCTCTCTTCGTTTGCAGCGGCGCTCGCCGATATCGACACGCTGTTCCTGCTAGCGCCGAACGCTGCCGACGAACTCACGCAGGCCCTGCAGGCTTTGAGCCTTGCGCGCGAGGCGGGCATGAAGGGCATCGTCTATTTGTCGGTATTCAAGGGCGACGAATATGCGGATGTGCCGCACTTCACGAGCAAGCACACCGTGGAGCGCATGATCGAGCGTGAGGCGCTGCCCGTCACCGTGCTGCGTCCGGCGTATTTCATGCAGAACGACGTGCGCCAGAAAGAGCCGCTGCTGAACGCGGGAATCTTCGGCATGCCTATCGGCGATAAAGGGATTTCGATGGTCGATGTGCGCGATATCGGCGAGGCGGCCGCGCGCGAATTGCTCAGGCGCGAACACGCAACCGACGCGCTGCCCGCCGAAACGTACGACCTCGTCGGACCGGAGGCGATCACTGGGAGGAGCGTCGCGGCTATCTGGACCGAAGCCTTGCAGCGCCCCATCCGTTACGCCGGCGACGACCTCGCTTCTTTGCAGGCAAGCCTCAAGGCGGCGCCCGAATGGCTCGCGTACGACATGCAACTCATGATGCGGCGCTATCAGCGGGAAGGCGCGGTGGCAACGGCCGCGCAGATCGAGCGCCTGAGCGCGCTGTTGCAGAGGCCGCCGCGGTCGTATCGCGACTTTGCGCGGGAGACGGCGAGCAGCTGGCTCGACGCTTGAGCGGACGGTTCAGGCGCGCAGATTCCACTTGATGATCGCGCGGGTGTCGCGCTCGAAGCCGAGCACGCTCATCGACGCGGTATCGAGCACGAGATGCGCGCCGAACGTGGCCGTGCCGGTGACCCACTGCGCCGCGAGCACGCGCAGAAAGTGCGCGTGCGAAAAGATGGCGATATGCGTCTTGCCGGAGCCAGTCAGCCGGTCGATCACGGATTGCGCGCGGCGTCCGATATCGGCGGCAATCTCGCCTTGGGGCATGGGGGAAGTCCAGACCGACCAGTCGGGAATTTCCTGGCGGATATCCACGGTCTTCCTGCCTTCGTAGATGCCGTAGTCCCATTCGTGCAGCGACGGCTCGACCTCGGCTTGATCGCCGAGACCCGCGAGCTTGCAGGTCTCCCGCGCGCGGCTCATCGGACTCGTGAGCACGAGATCGAACGACTGGGCGGCGAGCACGGGTGCGAGCGCCGATGCCTGCTTGCGGCCTTCGTCGGTCAAGGGGATATCGGTCGAGCCGGTGTGCTGGCCCGACTTGCTCCATTCGGTTTCGCCATGCCGGATCAGCCAGATATGCATGCTGTCGCGGGGTTTGGAATCGGCCATGATGTGGATAGAGTGGTTCGCGCACACGCGCGGCGTGGCTTGCATGGTAAGGGTTATGGGAGCGTTTGTCAGAGGCGGTGTAAAAGGAGGTGCCGCATGACTATCACGGCGCGGCATCCGAGCTCGTGCTGCCGTTCCTGCGCAAAAACACCCACGCATTAAACCCCGCCCCCATGAACATCAACACGCTCGTCATCGCGAACACCGAATGCATGCCCACGTGCGCCGCGATGAAGCCGCCCGCGAGCGGCCCCGTCACCTGTCCGATGTATTGCGCCGAAGTCGCATAGCCGAGGATATAACCCGCCGCGCTGTCCGGCACGCTATGACGCACCACGCTAGTAATGGCGGGCAAAAGACCGCCGAGCGCAAGCCCCATTAGAAAGCGCAGCACGACGAGCTGCGTGCCGGTCGTGACGAAGATCTGCGGAATCAGCAGCACGCCGCACAACCCGAGACACGCGACGATCACCTTCGTCGCGCCGATGCGGTCCGCCAGCCGCCCGACGCGAGGCGCGGCGAGCACGCTACCCAGCGCGGCGGCGGACATCACGAGGCCCGCGACCAGCGTCACGTTCTTCTGGTCCTGCACCAGTTGCGACACATACACGGTGATGATCGGTTCGATCGACATGTTGGCGAACATCAGCAGCATGGCGCTCGCGAGCATCGCGATGACGGGCGTAAGCTTCGGCACGTCGCGCCAGCCGCTGCTGCGCGCGCGGCCCGGCGAACCCTTCGCGCCGTCGGGCACACGGCGCTCTTCCTTCACGAAGAGCGTCGTCATGATGAACGAGCAGAAAATGAGGCCGCCTGCAAGAAAGAAGGTCGAACGGATGCCGATCAGCCCAGGCAGCAGCCCGCCCACGAGCGGGCCGACGAGATTGCCCGCCATCATTCCCGACGCGTGCGTGCCGAGCGCCCACGCGGTGCGGTGCCGTGGCGTCTGCGTCGCGATCATCACGATGGCGCCGCTCGCATAGCCGCCGACGAGTCCCGCGAGAAAGCGGATCGCCACCAGTTGCCAGACCGTCTGCACGACACCGAGCAGCGACATGGTGATCGCCATGCCGAGACTCGCGCGGATCAAAATCGGCTTGCGGCCATATCGGTCGGCAAGACGCCCCCACAAAGGCGCGACGAGACCCGCTGCCAGAAAGGTCGCGCCGAACGCGACGCCCGACCATTGCACCGCGCTCTCCACGGAGGCCGCGCCTAACTGCTGCACGTAAAGCGGCAAAAAGGGCAGGAGGAGCGTCATCGCCATGATGGTGGTGAACGAACCGAACACGCAGACATAGAGATTGCGTTGCCAGTGCAGCGAGCCATCGGCGTGCGGCGGAACAGTAGCGGACATGTGGATGCGGACAGGAGAGTGAAGTCGAGTTCCCGTGAATGTCGCAGATTTCATGGCGATGCGCTTGGCCACGACGACGCGGCATGCATCGTGCAACGGCCCTGGGCGCGTTACGATGAACGCGCCACGAGTCCACGACCGATGGAGAACGCCGAGTGAAGATCGCGACTTTCAACATCAACGGCATCCGCCCGCGCCTGTCCGCCCTGCTCGGGTGGCTCGAACGCGAGGAGCCGGATATCGTCTGTCTGCAGGAGCTGAAAGCAACCGATGCGCAGTTTCCCGCCGCCGATATCGAGAAAGCGGGCTACGGCGCGCTGTGGCACGGTCAGGCATCGTGGAACGGCGTCGCCATTCTCGCCAAGGGCGCGGAACCGATCCTCAGCCGGCGCGGATTGCCAGGTGGCGAAGACGACACACATAGCCGCTACATCGAGGCCGCAGTCAATGGTTTGCTGATCGGATGTCTTTATCTTCCGAACGGCAACCCGCAGCCCGGCCCGAAGTTCGACTACAAGCTCGCGTGGTTCGAGCGCCTCAACGCGCACGCGGCCGCTTTGTTGAAGAGTGGCCATCCTGTCGTGCTCGCGGGCGATTACAACGTCATTCCCACTGACGAGGATATTTACAACACGCGCTCATGGAAAAAGGATGCGCTGTTGCAGCCCGAGAGCCGCGCGGCTTACGAGAAGCTGCTGGCGCAAGGTTGGACCGATGCATTGCGCAAGCATTATCCGAATGAGCGTATCTATACGTTCTGGGATTATTTTCGGCAGCATTGGCAGACGAACTCGGGTTTGCGCATTGATCATCTCTTGCTGAGCAAGGACCTCGCGCCGAAGCTGAAAGATGCGGGCGTCGACACGTGGGTGCGTGGCGAGCCGCATGCAAGCGATCATGCGCCAACGTGGATCGTGCTGAAGGAAGGGCGCGGAGGCGCGCGCCCGAAGAAGAAGGCGGCGGACGCTTGAGGCGCGTCAGCTCGATCTTTTCGATGCCGCGCGTGTTGCCTTCGTGACAGCGGTCTGCGCGCTCTGTGTGATCTCGCCGCTCGCATCGAGAATGACGCCGCTGGTTTGCTCCGCGGCTGTAGTCGCGGTGTCGGCGAGATCGGTGATGACGGCGCCCGTGGACTGCGCGGCTTTGGTGGCGTCGGTCGTGGCGGTATCGAAGAGACCCTTCAGTTTGATGCCGTTTTGCTCATACTGACTGCGCACTTCGCCGACGACGTCAGCTTCCGTCGACGTGATGATCGACAACACATGCTGTCCGTACGATGCCGCTTTCTGCGGGAACTGCGCAAGCATGATCGACTGCCAGCCGAAGACATCGCCGGCGCTGGCTTCATCGCCCGCTTTCAGAAGCGCGTTGCTTTCCTCGACCATTTTATTTACGGTCTGCACGTTGAGTTCGGCGAGCGCCTGCATGGTGCTCGCGAATCGGCCGCTGATAGTGAGAAACGCCTGTAGATTGGCGCGAGCAAGCGATGGCATCTGGTAGGCGAATTGACCGGGGTATTGGAACATTTGGCGCTCCTTGCAGGATTGGTTATGTTCGCGGCGCTCGTGCCGCATGCGATCAATGAGACGTGACGGTGTAGCGCCGGTTCCCTCGATCCCGCGCGAAATTTTGCTGACACTCGTGCTTATGCGACAACGCGAAGAAGTGTCGCTGAACCGTCACTCCTCCCCCTGCCTCAAACTCAACGGCATTTCCCCCGCAATCTCGCGCTCGACATCCGCCGCCGCTCTGCCGCGATTGAAGAACGCATTGAGCAGAATCGCAAACACGGCAGCAAGCGTGATGCCGCTGTGCGTCAGCGGCCCGGCCCACGCCGGCATGTGCGCAAAGAACGTCGGCGCGACGAGCGGAATTACGCCCACGCCCAGACTGATCGCGATGATCAGCAAGTTGTTCTTGCTCTCGTAATCGACCTTGCCGAGTATCTTCACGCCCGTGGCCGCGACCATGCCGAACATCGCGATTCCCGCGCCGCCCAACACGACCACGGGAATCGATGCGATCAAATTCGACAGCTTCGGCAAGAGCCCGAGCAATATCAGGATCACGCCCGATACCGCGACCACCCAGCGGCTCTTCACGCCCGTAATTCCGACGAGTCCGATGTTCTGCGAAAACGAGCTATGCGGAAACGTATTGAAGATGCCGCCGATCACCGTGCCGAGGCCATCGGTGCGTAAGCCACGCGTCGCGTCGCCGCGCGATACCGGCCGCCCCGCGAGATCGCCCAGCGCGAGAAACATGCCGAGCGATTCCACCATGATGACGACCATCACGAGACACAGCGACGCAATCGCCGCGATATCGAAAGTCGGCCAGCCGAAAGCGAACGGCCGCACCGGAGAAAACCATGCCGCTTGAGCAGTGCCCGAGACATCGACGAGTCCGAGCGCCAACGCGACCGCGAAGCCAATCGCCATGCCGAGCAGCACGGAGATATTCGCGAGAAAGCCGCGCAGATACTTGTTGATGACGAGAATCGCCAGCAGCACGATGCCCGCGATCATCAAGTTCTTCGGATCGCCGAAATTAGGCGCGCCGCGCCCGCCGCCCGCCCAGTTGATCGCCACCGGAAAGAGCGTCATGCCTATGGTCAGGATGATCGTGCCCGTGACGATAGGCGGAAAGAAGCGCATCAGCCGCCCGAAAAATGGCGCGATGAGTATGGCGAACACGCCCGCCGCGATGGTCGCGCCGAAGATGGCGGTGAGCCCCGCGCCCGACGAAGCCATGGCGACCATCGGCCCGACCGGCGCGAAACTCACGCCCATGATGACCGGCAAGCGAATGCCGAATTTCCATACGCCGATGCACTGCACCAACGTCACGATCCCGCACGCGAAGAGGTCCGAGCTGATGAGAAACGCAACCTGATCCTTCGGCAGCTTGAGCGCCGCGCCAATGATGAGCGGCACCGCAATCGCGCCCGCATACATCACGAGCACGTGCTGTATGCCCACTGCAAGCATGGCGGGCAAGGGCAGCACTTCATCGACGGGATGGGTCATGTGGGCCATGTGCGCTCCGCAAGTTTCATGGTTGTCCTGCTCCGGGCGAGTATTGCACCGGCACGCTCCTGGAAAAATATTCGCGCCGCTATAGATGGCATGCAATGGCGCATCGACGCGCCGACTCAAGCGGCGAACGGCCAAACCTTCGCCGCTTTCGGTACGAATGTGCTGGCGCCAGAGTGGATGGACTACACTCTTTCTCGCGCGCGGCGTCATGGGTTGCTTGGAGTTTTTTTGCTTGCCGCTGGCGCATCGTTTCGGTCGTACCGGAGCCAGTCACGATGAACCTGTTGCTCGTCGACGATAATGAAGCCTGCATCGAGACTCTCGCCGATATCGCGACGAGTCTCGGGCACACCGCTGCCATTGCGTACGACGGCGCCGGTTGTCTGGCGCTCACGAGTCACACGCGTTTCGACCGCATCTTTCTCGACATTTCCCTGCCCGACGCCGACGGCCGCGACATCTGCAGCCGGATTCGCGCCGCCGGTCTTTCGCGCGACGCCCGCATCATCGCAATGACGGGTCACTCCGATTTCGTCGATGGCAGCGGCGAAACGGAATTCGACGGTTATCTCCTCAAGCCCATCAGCCTCCAGGCGCTGGAACTATTCCTGCTGACACGCTGACTTGGTCTGATTGCATGGGATAGTTTTGACCGGCTTCTGTCCATCCCGGATCGAACGACCGGAAGCAATTGCCGATCGCTTGCGAATCGCTTTATCGAGCTATTGAAAATGCGCGGAAGGCACGCGCCAAAAGGCTTCGCAGACTGTCGATTTTTGAGACGACGTGCTACATTCCGAGCGCCTTTGCGTTGCTTTCGGTCATTCGCAGTTCTGCGTGGCCAATCGTTGCAGCGCAAAAGCGCTTTCGCCCGGCGCGGCTCGCCAGTCATCCTACGGACGCGCGCATAAAAACATTCGCACAGGAATCTCGGCATGGATATGGTCGGCGGAACTCGGCTAGCCCAATTGTTCAACAGCAACCAGGCGGGACTGCTCGCCGAGTGGATCACGCAGCAGCATGCAATCGCATCGCGGCGCGGACTGGTCGGCGAAGCGGAGTTGCGCAATCAGTTCGGGCAGTTCGTCGAACTCATGGTGGCCGCGCTCGGCGCAAGCGACACGGTCGACTTCGAATCGAGCGCGTGGCAGGAAGTGCGCGCATTTCTCGCCGATATGTCCGGCCAACGCGCGCGTCAGGGTTTCTCGCCGGTCGAGACCGCGATGTTCGTGTTCTCGCTGAAGCAGCCGCTGTTCGCGCGCCTGCGCGCATCGCTCGAAGGCGAGCCCGCGACGCTTGCCGATCTCACCTGGACCATCAGCACACTCTTCGACGCGCTCGGGCTCTACACCACCGAAGTGTTCCAGGCGAGCCGTGAGCAAGTGATCGTGCGTCAGCAACAAGAGTTGCTCGAACTGTCCACGCCTGTCGTGCAACTGTGGGACGGCATCCTCGCGTTGCCGCTCATCGGCACGCTGGATTCGGCGCGCACGCAGGTGGTCATGGAAAACCTGCTGCAGAAGATCGTCGAGACGGGCGCCGCCATCTCGATCATCGACATCACGGGCGTGCCGACCGTCGATACGCTCGTCGCGCAGCATCTGCTGAAGACCGTGGCGGCGGCGCGTTTGATGGGCGCGGACTGCATCATCAGCGGGATTCGGCCGCAGATTGCGCAGACCATCGTGCATCTGGGCGTGAACCTGTCCAACGTCACGACGAAGGCGACGCTCGCGGCGGCGTTCGTCGTCGCGCTGCAGCGCACCGGCAAGTCGCTCTCCGTCGAAAACACGCAGCGCGGGGGCAAGAGCGGCGCATCCGGTACAGCAGGCCCGGCGGGTTCGTACGACGCGCTGCAAGCCGAATGACGGCGCGCGTCGACAACCGCCACGCACAACGCGATTAGAAAGACCGAACGGGGCCAGCGATGGAACGCATTCCGATTCTCACGATGGGCAAGCTGCTGCTCGTCACCATTCAAGTGGACATGCACGACCGTCTTGCGCTCACGCTGCAGGACGATCTGACGAGCCGTATCGTGAAAGATGGCGCGCGCGGCGTGCTGATCGACATTTCTTCACTCGACGTGGTCGATTCGTTCATCGGCCGCATGATCGGCAACACGGCGGCCATGGCGCGCGTGCTCGATGCGCAGACGGTGGTCGTCGGCATGCAGCCATCGGTTGCGATCACGCTCGTGGAACTCGGGCTCGCGCTGCCGGGCGTGCGCACCGCGCTGAACGTCGAGAAGGGCATGGCGTTGCTCAATCAGAGCATCTACTGACGGCCGCATGTGACGCCTTCCATGACGACCTTCACTTCATCAGCCGCGCAAGCCGCCTCGACGTCGCCCATCACGCTGCCGATCCGCTCCGACGAGCAGATCGTGCGCTTGCGTCAGCTCGTGCGCGAAAAAGCCGTCGCGCAGGGCTTGTCGCTCATCGATCAGACCAAGTTCGTGACGGCCGCAAGCGAGCTGGCACGCAACACGCTCATCTACGGTGGCGGCGGCGACGTGCACTGCTTACTCGTCGAGCGCAATGGGCGCCGTGGCCTCAAACTCGAATTCGTCGATCAGGGTCCCGGTATTCCGGATATCGCCCGCGCGCTGTCCGACGGCTTCACCTCGGGTCATGGTCTCGGGCTTGGTCTGGGCGGCGCAAAGCGCCTGTGCGACGAGTTCGAGATTCGCTCGGCGCCGGGCGAGGGCACTTACGTTTCGATCACCAAATGGAAACCGTTTTGAAGGAATCGATGGCCGCGCAGCAGCGCTTCGAAATCGCGGAGGCGAGTCAGATCGCCTTTGCCCGGCGCGCTATCGGCGAACTCGCGCGCGGCCTCGGTTTCAACGAGACGGTCGCGGGAAAACTGGCGATCGTCGTGACCGAATGCAGCACCAATCTGCTGAAGCATGCCGAGCGCGGCGAGTTGCTGGTGCGGCCGCTCGAAGATAGCGGGCGTTACGGCATCGAAGTACTGTGCATCGACAGCGGACCGGGAATCGCGGATCTTTACCGGTGCTTCGAGGACGGTTACACGACCGCTGGCAGCCCGGGCAACGGCATGGGCGCGATCAAACGTCTGTCCGACGAACTCGACATCTGGAGCCAGCCGGGACAAGGCACGGTGCTGCGCACGGTGTTCTGGAGCGGCGAAGCCAATCATGCGGCACCGGCGCGCGTGACGTATGGCGTAGTCAATCTGCCGCTCGAAACCGAAACCGTTTCCGGCGATGCCTGGTCCTGCCACATGGGCGAGAACGACTTCACCGTGCTCGTCGCCGATGGCCTCGGGCACGGTCCGCTTGCCAATCTCGCGGCAATCGAAGCGGCGAAAATTCTGGGCACGGACGGCGACGCATCGCTCGAACGCATCATGGAACTGGCCAACGGCGCGCTGCGCACCACTCGCGGCGCGGCAGTGGGCATTGCGCGCGTGCCGTTTGCCAGTGACTCGGCGGCAGTCGCGTTCGCGGGCATCGGCAATATTTCGGCGAGTGTGTGGTCGCTCGACACGCACAAGCATCTGGTCTCGCACAGCGGCATTGTCGGGCACGCGGCGCGGCGTGCGCAGCAATTCGCGACGCCTTATCCCGCGCACGCGCTCATCGTGCTGCATTCGGACGGGCTTACGTCGCGCTGGGATCTCGCGCGTTATCCGGGTTTGAATCTGCGCCATCCTTCGCTAGTTGCGGCGCTTTTGTATCGCGATTTCACGCGCGGCCGCGACGACGTCACGGTTTTTGTCGCGCGCATGGGCGTGCGTGCGCCATGACGACGCGCCTCTATTCGATGCGGCTCGAAAGCGAGCACGATATCGTCGCGGCGCGGCGCAAGTCGCGCGATGCGAGCGCGGGACTCGGTTTTTCGTCGCAGGATCAGACGCGCATCGCGACTTCGGTGCTGGAAGCGGCTCGCACGGTGCTGCTTGCAGGCACGTCCGCACGCGCCGATTTTCTCGTCGATACGGACACGCGGCCGGCCCGCTTCGTCGTGCGCTTTTTTGCAAGCGCCGGCGCGGGCGAGCGTCTGCGCGCGGTCAGAACCGACGATTCGCAAGCCGCGCTCGGCCTGCTCGCGGCACAGCGATTGATGGACGAATGCGCCATCGCCGAGGAAGCCGACGGCGGCACGTCCATCTCGCTCGCGAAAGCGCTGCCGGACAACGCGCCCTTCGATGCAACGTCGGCCCGCTCGGTCGCCGACACGCTCTCCGCTTCCACGGACGTCGATTCCACCGCTGAATTGCAGCGTCAGAACCGCGAATTGATCGGCGCGCTGGCCGACTTGCGCGAGCGTCAGGAAGAACTCACGCATCTCACGCGCGAACTCGAAGATACGAATCGCGGCGTGGTGGCGCTTTATGCCGAACTGGATGCACGCGCCGATCATCTGCGTCGCGCGGACGAGTCCAAATCGCGCTTTTTGTCGAACATGAGTCACGAGTTCCGCACGCCGCTTTCGTCGATCCGTGCGTTGTCCAAGCTCTTGCTCGAACGTATCGACGGCGAGCTGACCGAGGAGCAGGAAAAGCAGGTGCGCTTCATTCGCCGGGCGGCGGAAGACTTGTCCGAAACGGTCGATGACCTGCTCGACCTCGCCAAGATCGAAGCGGGCAAGATCGACGTGCGTCCCGTCGAATTCGAAGTCGATACGCTTTTTTCCGCGCTGCGCGGCATGCTGCGGCCGCTTTCACCGGGCGGCGCGGTCGACTTGATTTTCGATTCGTGCGTGGGCCTGCCGCCCATTCGCACCGACGAAGCGAAGGTCGCGCAAGTGCTGCGAAACTTCGTGTCGAACGCGCTCAAGTTCACGGAGCGCGGCGAAGTGCGCGTAAGCGCGAGTTACGACGAAGCGCGGCGGCTGATCACGTTCGCGGTCGCGGACACGGGCATCGGCATCGCGGCCGAACATCAGCACGTGGTGTTCGAGGAATTCGGCCAGGTCGAGAACAGGCTGCAGCAATACGTCAAAGGCACGGGGCTCGGTTTGCCGCTGTGCCGCAAGCTCTGCAAGCTGCTTGGCGGCGATGTGTCGCTCACGAGCGAACCGGGGCGCGGCTCGACCTTCAGCGCGACCATGCCCGCTTATTACGGCGACGAACACGACATCGCGCATACCGAACATTCCGCCGCCGACGACCCTCGTCCGATGGTGCTCGTCGTCGCGAGCAATCCGATCGAGCGACTCGATTGCGAAGCGGCCTTGCGGCAGTCGCCGTATCGCGCGATGACGGCCGCGACGCTCGACGAAGCGACCCGCGCGCTTACTCGCACACGGCCCGCCGCGCTTTTGTTGACCGTGCGGCCCGCGCCGGTCGAAGCGTGGACGTGGCTCGCCGCGTTGCGCGCGCAGGCGGCCATGCGCAACCTGCCGATCGTCGTGCTCGGCGAGGCCGAGGACCGTGGCGAGGCGGAAGCGTTGGGCGCGGCGGCGTTCATCGGCAAACCGGTGGCGGGCAGCGAACTCGCGAGTGTGCTCGCGGCGGTGACGGACGCGCACCGCGCTTACGGAACAGAGTCATGACGAGCGACTGGAGCGAGGTGCTGATCCTCAACGTCGACGACAACGACGGCGCGCGCTATGCGAAAACGCGCATTCTGTCGCGCGCGGGGTTCAATGTCATCGAAGCCGCTACCGGCACGACGGCGCTCGAACGCGTGCGCGCCGAATCGCCCGACCTCGTTTTGCTCGACGTGAAACTGCCCGATATCAACGGGCTCGAAGTGTGCCGGCTCATCAAGGCTTCGCCGGAGACGGCGGGCACGCTCGTGCTGCAGACATCGGCGGCGGCCGTGCATAGCCTCGATCGCATTCGCGGTCTGGAAGGCGGCGCGGACAGTTACCTTACCGAACCCGTCGAGCCCGCCGAACTGATCGCGCATGTGCGTGCGTTGTTGCGCGTGCGTCTTGCGGAAAGCGCGTTGCGGGAAAGCGAGGAGCGGTTTCGTCAGCTTGCCGAGAATATCGACGACATTTTCTGGATGCTCGATCCCGCGACCAATCAGTTGCTCTACGTGAGCCCCGCTTACGCGCGCCTGTGGGATACGCGCCAGGGCGCGCCGCTGCCCACGCCGGGCGTGGATCACTGGTCCAACGAAGTGCATCCGCTCGACCGCGAACATGTGGGCGCGGCGTACCGGGAACTGGCGGCGCACGGCACGCCTTATCAGGAAGAGTTTCGCGTCACGGGTGCCGAGGGCGGTCCGCGCTGGATGGCCGAGCGCGCGTTCCCGATACGCGGCGTGGGCGGACGGCCGGATCGCATCGCGGGCATCGTCAACGATATTTCCGAGCGCAAGGCCGCGGAAATGCTGCTGCGCGACGCCGATCGCCGCAAGGACGAATTCCTTGCGATGCTCGCGCACGAGTTGCGCAATCCGCTCGCGCCAATACAAAACGCCGTCGATTTGCTCGATCCGAAGCGCAAGCCTTCGCCGCAGCACTTTGAAACGGTGCGTACGATCATCGACCGTCAGGTGCGGCATTTGAGCCGTCTTGTCGACGATCTGCTCGATGTCGCGCGCATCACGCAAGGCAAGATCACGCTGCGTCAGGAAGCGGTGGATGTGGCAATGGCAATCGAAGCGGCCATCGAAACCGCGCAGCCCGCGCTGCAGAGAAAACGCCATACGCTCACGACCAAGCTCGGCGATTTGCCGTTATTTATCGTGGGCGATAGCGTGCGGATTGCGCAGGTGTTCGGCAACCTGTTGTCGAATGCATCGAAGTACAGCGTCGAGGAAGGCGAGATCGAGATCGAGACGGCGCGGGTCGGCGACCAGGCGCGCATCAGCGTGCGCGACAAGGGCATCGGAATTGCCGCCGACATGCTGCCGCATATCTTCGATTTGTTCGTGCAGTCGGAGACATCGCTGGAGCGTTCGGAAGGCGGGCTCGGCATCGGCTTGCCGCTTGCGAGGACGCTCGTCGAGTTGCAGGGCGGACGTATTGAAGCGTATTCGGCGGGACTGCAACAGGGCAGCGAGTTCGTCGTGTGGTTGCCGCTTGCGTGTGGACCGCAGGCGGTGCCGGTTCCGCGTGTCGAGATCGCGCCGGGATCGAGCGGCGGCAGACGCGTGCTGCTCGTGGATGACAGCGTGGACGCGGCAACCGCCATGGGTCTTCTGCTCGAAGCCGATGGCTACGATGTGCGCGTCGTCCACGATGCGACGGCTGCGCTCGAGATCAGCGAGACATTCGCGCCGCAGATCGTGCTGCTGGATATCGGCTTGCCGGGGATGGATGGATTCCGCCTCGCCTGCGAGATGCGCAAGCGTGCGGCGACCGCGGATGCGCTCTTGATCGCGGTGACGGGTTATGGACAGGCGCATGACCGGCAACGGTCGAAGGAAGCCGGGTTCGATCATCATCTCGTGAAGCCGGTGGCGTTCGAGGAAATTCAGAAGGCGGTGGCGGGGCAGTTTGGGGCTTGAACGCCTGCCGGCTAGCGTTCGCGGCGTGCGCGTTTCATCTCGAGGTATAAGCGATTTGCTACTGGATCGTTCGCCATGTATGCAACGTCTTCGCCGCTGCTTTCCATTTGGCCATCGAGACCGGGTAACGCGGTGAGATGCGCAAGCAGGCCGGCGTGAGAGACGGCATCGACAATCAACGGCGCGAAATAGCTATCGAGATGCTTGTCCGCCGGGCTCTCGATTTCCTTTGTGAGCGCTTCCAGATAGGCTTCTTTACGCGATGCGCTCCAGTTGATCGCGAAATTGGCCCGGTAACAAAGCTCGGCATGAACGAGCAGCATGGTGCGGCCGTTTCCGTCGAGAAACGGATGCGCCCAGGCGAATGCGCCCATCACGGTTCCAGGCGCTTCTCGCATCTTCAGCGGATGGTTGCCGATGTCAAGACCCCATTCGACCGCGCGCTGACATTGTTCCGACGCTTCGAACTGAATGCGTTGCCCCTTGCCGACGAGTCTTGCCACGCCTAGCGAGTAACGATCTTTTCCCGCCCAGGGATAGAACTCGTCGAACAGAATTCCATGGACCTCGAGGAAATGCTCATAAGCAATGTCGCCTCGCACCGAGCGCAAAAACGTCAGTGCCTTTTCGAGGTTTGCTTCGAAGAAGCCGTGCTCCTGATACTTCAGCTCGTCGAGATCCTTGATGCGTTCAATGTTACGCAGATAGCCTGCCGTCTCGTAGTCCCCGAACGGGTCGAACACGCCTCACCTCTTTCAAATGATTGGTCATCAAGCGTGCGAACTGACGCGCGTTGACAATGTCGTTCTTCTTCAGCAACACGAGCAACTTCCCTGTCAAGTCGAAGTCGACGTCGTCTCCAGCGGCGCGTGTCACAGCTTCCGCGAAGTCATCGAGCCCGGAGCGCCGGTATTCGATGCCATGCGACTTCGCAAGGCGCTCTACGAAACTCGCAACGCCTTGAGTGGGCAGCTCATCGATATTAGCGGGCAGCCCGGGCGTTTTGGTAACGTCTGTCTCGGCGCGCGGACGGACTACGTATTGCACCTGAATGCCGTCCCACCCGAGCTTGCGCTGAGTCCGGTTGGTTCCAATATCGACCAAGCAAACAGCGCGATCGCGTTCGCGTCGAATGGTCAAGCCGATGACATGCACGCCTAGTTTGTCGAACACTTCGAGAAGCAATATTTCCAGCCGCACGGCAAGTCGCGCTTTGCCCGCCGAATCTGGAACCGCCTTTGCAAAAATTCCGGCTCCTAGTCTAACCAGCCGGCCATCGTCGATTTGATGCTGTATTGCCGTACTGAGGTGGGAGGCACTCGCGAGACCATTCAAGTCACGGCGAAGCACGACATTGCCTGCGCGTTTCTTCAATGAGATCGACAGCTTGCTATCCAGGTTCATGAAGTACCTCGGTTCGTCGACAAGGTAGTCATTATAAAATGATAAAAAAGATGTAGATACATGAAGTTAGACGCGCATGAATTGCCTGATTACCAGCAACATATGCACGATGCTTTAACGTGTGATGCGCGTTTTCACCTATCAATCCCTCGTTGACTCCACGCCCATCACGTCCCACACTTCACTCCAAGCAAGTGTGATCACAGGTCACACAAACCATACGAAACCAAACCGGAGGCTGTGTTGGCGACTCGCACGACGACAGACCTTCCCGCGCTCGAAGTCGTGGCGCGCGAAACCATGGCCGGGCGCGTCTATGCGCAGTTGCGCGAGGCAATCATGACCGGCCGCTTCGCGCCCGGCCAGTTGCTGAGTCTGCGCAGCGTCGCGGAAGCGGTCGGGTCATCCACCATGCCGGTACGCGCCGCGCTCACGCGCCTGCAAGCGGAAGGCGCGCTGATCGACGGCGCCGGACGCGCGCTGATGGTCCCGCCCATGACGCTCGAATTGCTCGAGGAATTGCGCGACGTGCGCATCGCGCTGGAAGGCGCGGTCGCGAAGCGCGCAGCATCGCGCATGAGCCGCGCGCATCTCACGCAATTGCAGGAAGTGTTCGACGAGATGGATGGCTACGTCGAAGCCGGCGATGCATCCGCTTATCTGCGCAGCAACTTCGAATTCCATATCGCGATCTACACGCACGGCGCAAGCGATCTCACGCTCGCGACCATTCAAAACTTGTGGATGCGCATCGGCCCGTTCCTGAACCTCGTCGCGCCGGACATTCCGCACATGCGCAAGTCGATGGCCGCGCATCGGCATATCGTCGATGCGCTTTGGCGCGGGGATGGCGAAGGCGCGCGCGCGGGCATCGAGGAAGATATCGGCGATGCGGCGGCCGATCTACAGGAACGGCTTCCGGCCTCTCATTCGGAAAGCGGCAACGGCGAGCAAAAGGCAAGCGCCTGAGTTTGTATTGAACGATAACAATGACGGAGACATGATGACGGTTCTTCAGATGCTGAAACCGCACGCGGGTTTGCGCGTGCTCGTGACAGGCGGCGCATCGGGCATCGGGCTCGTGATTGCGCGGGCCTTCGTCGATGCCGGCGCGCGCGTGCACGTGTGCGATGCGAGTCAGGAAGCCATCGACGCACTCGCCGAAGCCGAAGCCAGCACGGAACTCAACGCGATCACTTCGACGCTCGCGGATGTGTCGGATAAAGCGGCCGTGGAGCGCGTCTTCGCCGATGTCGAGCGCGAGCTCGGCGGTCTCGACGTGCTTCTGAATAACGCGGGAATCGCGGGACCGACAGGCGGTATCGACGAGCTCGACGAGAAGGATTGGGAAGACACGGTCGATATCAACCTCAACGCGCAGTTCTATTTCGCGCGTCGCGCGGTGCCGCTTCTGAAGCAGGCGCGCGATGGCGGCGCGATCATCGCGCTGTCGTCGGTTGCGGGCAGGCTCGGCTACGCCTTTCGCACGCCGTATGCCGCAACCAAGTGGGCGGTGGTCGGCATGACCAAGAGTCTTGCCATTGAACTCGGACCGTCGAACATTCGCGTCAATGCAATTCAGCCGGGCATCGTGAAAGGGCCGCGTATCGAGCGCGTGATCGCGGCGCGTGCGAAGCAACTGAATCTGCCTTACGAAGAGATGGAGAAGCAATATCTCGCGAAGATTTCGCTACGCCGCATGACGACGCCCGAGGAAGTCGCAGCCACCGCCTTGTTCTTGTGTTCGCCGGGCGGCAGCGGCATCTCGGGGCAGGCCATTTCGGTGTGCGGCAACGTCGAAGTGCTCTAAACCAAGGAGACGACATGGCAACGAGACGCAAGGTCATCATCACGTGCGCGCCCACGGGCGCAATTCATACGCCGTCGATGTCGCCGTATCTTCCGGTCACGCCGCAAGAGATCGGCGATGCGGCGCTCGCCGCCGCCAAGGAAGGCGCCGCGATTCTGCATCTGCACGCACGCGATCCGAACGATGGTCATCCCACGCAAGACCCCGCCGTGTTCCAGGAATTTCTGCCGCGCATCAAGGCCGAAACGAACGCCGTCATCAATCTGACGACGGGCGGCAGTCCGCACATGACGGTGGCCGAGCGTCTGAAGCCCGCGCATCACTTCAAGCCCGAAGTGGCGTCGCTCAACATGGGTTCGATGAACTTCGGTCTCTACCCGATGCTGGACCGCTTCAAGGATCTGAAGCACGAGTGGGAGCGCAAGCATCTGGAGAACAGCCGCGATCTCGTGTTCAAGAACACGTTCGCGGATATCGAATACATCCTCACGTCGTGCGGTGCGAACGGCACGCGCTTCGAATACGAATGCTACGACATCTCGCATCTCTATAACCTCGCGCATTTCGTCGATCGCGGGCTCGCCAAGCCGCCTTTCTTCGTGCAAAGCGTGTTCGGTCTGCTCGGCGGTATCGGGCCGCATCCGGAAGACCTCGCGCACATGCGCCGTACCGCCGACCGTCTCTTCGGCAAGGACTATGTCTGGTCGATTCTCGGCGCGGGCCGTAACCAGATCACGCTCGGCTCCATTGGTCTCTCGCAAGGCTCGAACGTGCGCGTGGGCCTGGAAGATTCGTTGTGGATAGAACCGGGCAAGCTCGCCGAATCGAGCGCGGCGCAAGTGCGCAAGATTCGTCAGGTTATCGAAGGACTGTCGCTCGACATCGCCACGCCTGACGAAGCGCGTGAGATGCTGAAGCTGAAGGGCGCAAGCGAAACCAACTTCTGAGCCAGAGGGCATCGTGAACGACAGGGCAAAGCTGAAAGTAGTCGCGATGCCGACGGGCTGGCTGACCGTCGATCGCTCGTCGCAAGTGTATGGCCGCTATTTCGGCCAGCAGATCAAGGTGCCGGTGTGGTCCACGGCAATCGTCGGGGCCGGCAAGAAGATCGTCGTCGATACCGGCATTCATGATCCGGGCTGGGTTTCGAACTTCGTGTGTCCGTGCGAGCAGGCGCCCGAAGAGAAGCTCGAACGCGCGCTCAAGGAGTACGTGGGATGGAGCGCGGATGACGTCGATATCGTCATCAACACGCATCTGCATTACGACCACTCGGGCGGCAACACGCTCTTTCGCAACGCACGCTTCATCGTGCAGGCAAGCGAATGGGAATACGCGGGGCATCCATTGCCGACGCAGGCCACGTATTACCAGGAGTTTCTGATCGGCCGCGAGCCGCTGGCGTATTTTCGGTGGCAGTTCGTGCATGGCGTGGCCGACATCGTGCCGGGCGTGCGCGTGGTGCCGACGCCGGGACATACGCCGGGGCATCAGTCCGTCGCGGTGGACACCGAAGACGGCGTCGTGCTGATCGCGGGCGACTGTGCGAACTGCATGGAGAACATCGTGGATCTGGTGCCCGTTGGCATCGTGCATGAAACGCTGGCGGAGTTCAGCTCGCTTTCGCGGATTCGCCAGATCGCGGATTTCGTCATACCCGGACACGATCCCAACGTCGTGCCCGGCAGCGCGGGTATTGCACTGCCGGCGAGCGCTCGCTTGCCGCATGTTCCGAAGTAAAAGCGCGCAATAGCAGAAGCGGTAAAAACCATACGAAGACCCGGAGGAAGACATGAAAGCATTGACGCAGACAATTCGTCGTGCGAAACGCACGGCGTTCGGTTTGGCGCTCGCGACGACGCTCGGTATCGCGATGACAGGGCAGGCCGCAGCGGCGGACAAGTACAAGGTGTTTCTGTCGATGAGCTATGTCGGCAACGACTGGCAGACCGAAGCCGCGAACATGGTGAAGGCAATGGCCAACACGCCAGCGCTCAAGGACAAAGTCGATCTCGAAGTGCAGGTCGCGGGCACCGACGCACAGAAGCAGATTCAGCAGATCAACTCGATGGTGCAGGCAGGCGCGAAAGCCATCGTGATCTATCCGATCTCGCCGACGGCGCTCAATCGCGCGATCAAGAACGCGTGTTCCAAGGGCGTGGTGGTCGCGGCGTACGACGGCGAAGTGACCGAGCCGTGCGCGCATAACGTGACCATCGATCAGCATCAGGCAGGCACCGTCACCGCGGAATGGCTTGCGAAGACCATCAACGGCAAGGGCAATATCGTGGTCGTCAACGGCGTGCCGGGCACGTCGGTGGACCGCGCGCGCACCGAAGCGGCAAAGGCCGTGTTCGCGAAGTTCCCCGGCATCAAGATAGTCGCCGAAGGCACCGGCATGTGGAGCCAGGCGACGGCGCGCACGGAACTCTCGAAGATTCTCGCGACGAATAGCTGGGACAAGATCGACGGCCTGTGGATGCAGGTCGGCTGCTTCACGGCGGCGTCGATGCAGCTCGAAGCCGGTATCGCCGATGACAAGATCAAGCCGTGCGCGGGCGAATCGTCGAACGGGCATCGTGTGCAGATGCTGCCGCCGGGAACGGTCAAGGGCGAGGGCACGTATCGCTCGATCGGGTATCGCTCGATCTCGTATGGCGCGCCGCCGTACTCGGGCGCCATGGCGCTCAAGATGGCCGTGCAGAAGCTCGACGGCAAGGACTTTCCGCCGCGCGTGACGCTCAAGCTGCCGCTCGTGCTCACGCAGGATTCGAAGCTGTGCAAGACGGGCAGTATCGAGGAACTGAAGGCGGGCTGCACGGCCTTCATGCCGGACAAGGTGCCGCCGGGCTGGTTCGCCGACATCTATTCCGAAGACACGAAGGAAGTGGGCTTCAACGCGGCGCTCACCGGCAATCAGGACTGAACGACATCTAAAGGTTAAGGGAGGCAAGCGATGACATCCCTTGCGATCGACCTGTCGAACGTGACGAAGCGCTTCGGCGCCACTGTCGCGCTCGACGGGGCGTCGTTCTCCGTCAAACGCGGCGCGGTGCATGCGCTGCTCGGCGAGAACGGCGCGGGCAAGTCCACCACGGTGAAGCTGCTGTCGGGTCTCATGCAGCCCGACGCCGGCAGCATTCGCGTGATGGGTCGGGACGTGGCGATGAAAGGCCCGAAGGACGCGCATCGGGCGGGCGTGCAGACCGCGTTTCAGGAGATGACACTCGTGCGCGATCTCACCGTCGCGCAGAATCTGTTGATGTCGTACGAGCCGACCGGCTTTCTCGGGCGCATCAGGAAACGCGAAGCGCAACGCCAGGCGGCCGAATGGCTCGACAAGCTGGAACTGTCGGACGTGCGTCCCGGCGCTTATATACGCGACCTGTCGTTGCCGGTGCGGCAGAAGATCGAGATCGCCAAGGCCATCGTGCGCGCGCCGCAAGTGTTGCTGCTCGATGAACCGACGTCCGCGTTATCGGGCCGCGACGTGGCGTGGCTTTCGCGCCGTATCGACGAGATGAAGGCGCAGGGCGTGACCTTCGTGTTCATCTCGCACCGGATGCAGGAAGTGCGCGAGTTCTGCGACAGCCTCACGGTGTATCGGAATGGCAAGGACGTCGGTGCTTTCGATACCGCCGATATCTCCGATGACGAAGTCATTCGTCTCGTGATCGGCCGCTCGATGGAAGCGAAGTATCCGCCGAAGGTCACGCCGCCTGTGCTGACGGAGAACCACGGCGCGCCTGCAATCGAAGCACGCGGCATACGTGTCGATGGCGTCGTGAGCGACTTCGATCTCAAGCTGAAAGTGGGCGAAGTGCATGGCATCGCGGCGTTGCAGGGCATGGGCCAGCGCGAGATGTTCGAGGCGCTCTTCGGCGCGAGCTTCATCGACGATGGCGAGATTCGTATCGACGGCAAGCCGGTTACGTTGACGTCCACGGCGGATTCGCTCAAGGCCGGCGTCGCGACGAGCTTCCTGCCCGAAGACCGCAAGACCGAAGGCTTGTTCTTGCGCTTGCCGGGCGGCGAGAACGTATCGCTGCCGGTGATCGGACGCTACTCGCGTTTCGGCTTGATCGACCGCAAACGCGAACAGGCGGCCATACGTCGCTCGCTTGCGCAGATGGAAGTGAATCCGCGTGCGCTCTACAAGCCGTGTCTTTCTTTCTCGGGCGGCAATCAGCAAAAGATCGCGATGGCCAAATGGCTGCTCACGCAAAGCCGCGTGTGGCTCATGTTCGACCCGACGCGCGGTATCGACGTAGGCACCAAGCATCAAATATTCGTTTTGATGCGTGCGTTCGCGGCGGCGGGCGGCTCCGTGCTGTTCTATTCGACGGACGTGCCCGAACTCGTCAACGTGTGCGACTGCGTGTCGGTGATGTATCGCGGCCGCAATGCGGGCGAGCTCGAAGGCGAGGCGCTTACCGAAGAGAACGTGATGCGCAAGATGCTATCCAGTTGAGGAGTTGCATATGAAAATAGCCATAGCGTCGCCAGAAAGCGAGATCGTGAGGCCCGGCGCGCGCGTGGGAATCGGCGCGCGCATCGACCATCATCGCGGGCTCATCATCGCGATCGGTGCGTTGCTCGCCATGCTCATTGCGTGGGTCGCGCTATCCGCCACGCCGGTCGGCATGTACGACATCGGTTCGGTCATATCGAGCAGCACAACGCTCGCGCTCGCGGCCATCGGGCAGACCATCGTCGTGCTGTCGGGCGGGTTCGATTTGTCGGCGTCGGCGGTCGTGTCGCTGGCCAACGTGCTCGCGGTGCGCTTCGTGCAAGGCTCGCCCGTCGAGCAGTGGGCGGGCGTCGCGCTCATCATCGCCATAGGCGGCGGCATCGGCCTCGTCAACGGCGCGCTGATCGCGTGGTTCCGCTTGCAATCCATTGTCGTTACGCTCGCGACGATGTTCATGGTGCAAGGCGTCACGCTGCTCATCCAGAACAAGCCGGGCGGCAGCATCGGCGAACAATTCGGCGGCTTTCTCACGGCCGACCTGATTCCCGACAAGATACCGATGTCGGCTGTCCTGCTCGTCGTGGCTTTGCTCGTGTGGTCGTTCATCAAGCGCACGCGCTTTGGCGTCGGTCTCTATGCGCTTGGCAGCGACCCCGATGGCGCGTATGCCAACGGCATGCCGGTCACGCGTTATCGCATCGCGACCTATGCGCTCGCAGGCATGTTCTACGCGGCAGCGGGCCTATACGTGTCGGCGCAGACGGGCTCGGCCGATCCGCTCGTCGGCCGCCCGCTCCTGCTTTCCATGTTCACGGCGGTCGTGCTCGGCGGCACGTTGCTTGGTGGCGGTCGTGGCGGTTGCGTTGGAAGCGTGTTCGCCGCAATGACGCTGATGATCACGGTGAACATCCTGCTCGTCTTGAACGTATCGGCGTTCTTCACGACGATTGCCGAAGCCGTGATCCTGATTCTCGCGGTGCTCGGTTCTTCCATCGGCAAGCAGTCGGCGGCGCACGAGTGCGCGCGGCAGGCTTCGCAATGGCTCAAGGCTGTGCGAACGGGCACGCGTGCACGCGATGACGGCCATGCGCGGCACGTGGCGTTCGAAGTCGGCGATTATCGTCCCATTGAGAACAAGGAGTTGAAGGGCCGCGCGATCCCGGACTGGATCGAGCGCAATCGCGAATGGGTCAAGTACGTGATTCCCGCGTACCTGCTGTTCTTCGGCGTGGTCGTCATCACGGGCTTCGTCTATGGTCCGGGCGTGCTGATCAGCGCGAACTTCTATAGCAGCCTGCTCACGCTGACCTTGTTTCTCGCGGTCCTCGGTCTCGGTCAAGGCGCGGTCATTCTCACCGGCGGTCTCGATCTGTCGATGCCGTGGCTCATCACGCTATCGGGCGTACTGTTGACGGGTCTCACGCATGGCTTGAACGGCGCCGCGGTCTGGGCGGTGCCGGTCGTGCTCGGCGTGGGCCTGCTCGTGGGCATCTTCAACGGCGTGGGCGTCGTCATGCTCGGCTTGCCGCCGATTGTCGTGACGCTGGCGGCGAACGGCCTGCT
Organism: Caballeronia sp. GAWG2-1; assembly: GCF_023631405.1. NCBI lineage: Bacteria > Pseudomonadati > Pseudomonadota > Betaproteobacteria > Burkholderiales > Burkholderiaceae > Caballeronia > Caballeronia sp. GAWG2-1. Next base: position 17,831 of record NZ_JALQDD010000029.1, on the reverse strand, counting down.
GCAAGGTCTCACGCTCATCTATTGCAATGGCTCGCCGCAAGGCTGGACGCCGTCCGTGATCAGCGAGTTCGTCAATGCTCGTCTCGGTCCGCTGTCGCTAGCCGCCTGGAGCGTGCCGCTGTTTCTCGCGATTGCCTTGTTGCTGTTGCATCGGACGCCGTTCGGCAGGCGCGTCTATGCGGTCGGCAATTCGCCGATTGCCGCGCGTCTTTCCGGCGTGCGCGTCGGCTCCACGTTGATCGCGGTGTATTGTCTTTCGGGTCTGTGTTCCGCGCTCGTCGGCTTGCTGCTCGCGGGCTTCAGTTCGCAGGCGTTTCTCGGCATGGGCGATCCTTATCTCTTGCCTTCCATTGCCGTGGTCGTGGTCGGCGGCGCGCTCATCACGGGCGGACGCGGTCACTATCTCGGCGTGTTCGGCGGAGCGCTTCTGCTTACCGCGCTCGGCACTTTGCTCGCGGGCACGACGGTGCCGCCAGCGGTCCGCGACATCATCAATGGCCTCGTCGTTCTGGCCGCGGTGATCACGTTGCGCGACAAGCGAGGTTGACGAGCCGCTCATAAAAAACCGGAGGAGACACAAGAAATGAACCCAAGGCAAATAGCGATCATCGGTACAGGACGCATCGGCAGGGCGTGGGCCATCGTGTTTGCGCGCGCGGGCTTCAGCGTGAATCTGCATGATGCGTCGAAGGACATGCTGAACGGCGCGATCGCTTCGATACGGGAAAGCGTGGACGACCTCGCGTCGTTCAAGCTGACCGACGAGTCGACCGATGCCATCGTCGCGCGCATCAAGACTTGCGAGTCGCTCGAGGAAGCCGTGTCCGACGCGGCTCTCGTGCAGGAGAACATCGCGGAGATGGTCGAACCCAAGCGCGAACTATTCGCGCAACTCGACCGCCTGACTCATCCCAATGCCCTGCTTGCCAGTTCGACCTCGGGCCTGCCTGCATCGACCTTTACGCAAGGCTTGAAGGGCGGCGCGCGCTGCCTCGTCGCGCATCCGGTGAATCCGCCTTCGCTCGTGCCGCTCGTCGAGCTATGCGGCGCGCCGTGGACCGCGCCCGAAGCGATCGAACGAGCGCGCGCCATCTACGAAGCGGCGGGACAGAAGCCCGTGACCGTGAATCGTGAAATTTCGGGCTTCCTGCTCAACCGCCTGCAAGGCGCGGTGCTCGACGAAGCGCTCAGTCTCTATGCGCAGGGTTACGCCACGGCGGCCGACCTCGATACGGTCATGCGCGATGGTCTCGCCATGCGCTGGTCGTTCATGGGTCCGTTCGAAACGATCGATCTGAACGCGCCAGGCGGCGTCGCGGATTACGCGGCGCGCTATGGCGGCACGTATCGCAACATCACGGCGACGCGCGTGCCTTTCGACTGGCCCGAAGAGATTTTGACTAAGCTCGACGCCGAACGCCGCGCCGTTCTGCCGCGCGATCAGATCGAAAACCGCAGTAGCTGGCGCGATCGCAGGCTGATGGCGTTGATCGCTCACCGCCTCGCGGACAAGGACAAGGCGTAGCCACGCCACAACCAGGAAGGAGACGACGATGCCCGAAACCCGCTTGCTGGTCGATGCCAACAATCATCTGGGTGAAGGACCGCTTTGGGACGTGAAGGAGGAGAAGCTCTACTGGATCGACAGTACCGCCGCCGAAATCTATAGCTGCCGCGCCGATGGCAGCGAGGTCGAACGCTACTTCGTGCCGCGTCATATCGGTTCCATGGCGCTGCGTGAACAAGGCGGCGCGGTGGTCGCGCTCGCGAACGGGCTGCATTTCTACGATTTCGACTCGCAGACGGTGCAGTTCATAGGCGACCCGGAAAGCGACGATCCCGAAACGCGCTTCAACGACGGCAAGGTGGATCGGCAAGGGCGGTTCATTGCGGGCACCATGTCTTACGACTTCGATCGCTACTTTGCGGATCGCGGCCAGCGTTCCACCAAAAGCGGCGGACTTTATCGGCTCGATACGGACGGCAAGATCGCGCATCTGGACAGCGGCATCAGTTGTTCGAACGGTCCATGCTGGAGCCCGGACAACCGCACTTTCTACTTCACCGACACGTATAGCAAGGAGATGTACGCGTACGACTACGACATCGAAACGGGCGCCATATCGAACAAGCGGCTGTTTGCTTCCGCGCGCGACATGGCCGGCACATTCGATGGCGCGACGGTCGATTCCGAAGGCTACGTATGGTCCGCGCTGGTGTTCGGCGGGCGCATCCTGCGCTTCGCGCCCGATGGCTCGCTCGACCGTGTCGTGCCGTTTCCGGTTCGCAATCTGACGAGCGTGATGTTCGGCGGCCCGAATCTCGACATTCTTTACGTCACGACGATGGGCCGCCCGATGTGGGGCATTCCGCAGAAAGAGCGCGACAAGGGTGGTCTTTTCGCGGTGACGGGACTCGGCGTGACAGGCCTTCCAGAGCCGCGTTTTGCGGGGTGAGATTCGAACGCCCGACGCTTAACTCTTTACGATCCACACCGAGTCGAGATCGTGGGCGTCGCCTTCCGTTACCGTCAACTTGCCTGCCTTGATGAGGCGGGCAAAGCGCCACTTGCAGAAGAGATCGCTGCGTCCCGAACGATGCATAGCCGCGCCAAGCATCTCGCTGCTTGCGAGCTTGGCCGGGGCGCCCGACGCGAGCGCGATGAAGTCCGCGTCGTAATGATCGATGGGATGCGAAGCGAGCTTGCCGTCTTCCCACACCCGCACGGCCTCGCCATCTTCCTTGAGCGCGGCCCATTCGTTTGCGAATTGCGCGCGCAGGCCGGCGCTTGCGGGCTTGCGTGCCGCGACGAGCGCGGCGGCCGCGCCGACATCCAGCGCCAGCGCTTGTCCCTTGGGAATCGCGCGAGCCACGGCGCGCAGGCTCGCATCGATTTCGCTCACGGGCACGTCCGCGTCGCGCAGCCACCAGTGCGCGCGTCGACGCAGCGCTTGTTCCACATCGCCTGCCTCGGCCCAGATCACTACCTCGGACGCCTGAGTCGTCAGGTCGGCGAGGCGCCGGTTCATGTCGCGTAACTCGCCATACCAGTCCATCGACGCTTCGTCTTGCGGATCGAAGCCGCCGCACGCGTAGAGCGCCTTCATGAAGCCGACGCGCGCATCAGGCGAGCCGGTGTCGACATCGACGAGCGGGCCGATCGAGCCATCGTCGAGGATATCGATGACGGGATCGCGCAACGCCGTGCGCAACATGGCCGCGGCCGAGCCGCCCTGACATAGGTGATGGATGGTTTTCATCGGATTCTCCTCTTCAACGACATACCTTCAACGACACATCGCCGACCCCTCCGGCGCGTGAAGCCGCAGACTATAGCGGAATTCGTATCTCGAATTTAGCGGTCGGTCCCGGTTTTCTTCCCGGACCGGGTCCCCGCTTTATTCCTCACCGCGCTCATGGGACTAAAGTCCAATACCGGTTCTAGAGCCGCGCGCCTATTCTCCAGCGAGAAATCAAGAGCCGGGGCGTGGACACAGCGCCTCGTGGTGCTGCCGAACTTCACGCCTGATCCAATGAGCGATGCGACGCCAACCGTGGCCGTGGTCGATGACGACGAATCGGTCTGCCGGGCACTCAAGCGGCTGCTGCGTGCGGCCGGCATGGCGTCGGCGAGCTTCGGCACGGGCGACGCGTTGCTCGCCGCACTCGACGAAAACGACGCCGCATGGCGGCCCGACTGCATCGTGCTCGACGTGCAGATGCCAGGCATCAACGGGCTGGAAGTGCAACGGCGTCTGGCGGGCACCGACATGCCGATCGTCTTCGTCACGGCTCACGACGATCCCGCCGTGCGCGATACGGCGCTCGCCGCGGGAGCCGCGGCCTATCTGCATAAACCATTCGACGACGAAGTGTTCATCGGCGCGGTGCGCGCGGCCATTGCACGCGTGCGCGAGGCGCCATGACGTCCTTCCCGGCACCGCATAAAACGACGACACATGGAACGAGGGCCGGTTGCGTGACGCAGACGGTCAGGCATCGACGAAAACACTGAGAGGGAGTACCGAAATGAACAGCACGTTTCAAACCGCGCGGAGCCGGCGCGTGCGCCTGTCATCGAGCTTGGCGCTCATGCTTGCGACCGCGGTAACGCTCGAAGCAGCCGCGCAGCAGGCGATCTATTACCCCGCGCGCGGTCAAAGCCAGAGCCAGCAGGGCAATGACGTATCGCAATGCCAGCAATGGGCGAAGCAGAACACCGGTATCGATCCGATGGCACTCGCGCAGCAGGCTAACCAGCCACCGCCAACGCAGCAACAGGGCGGACGCGTGCGTGGCGCGGCGGGCGGGGCGGCAGCGGGCGCCGCGATGGGTGCGATAGCCGGTGACGCGGGCAAGGGCGCGGCAGCGGGTGCGGCGGGCGGTGCAGTAATGGGCGGGGTGCATCAACGGCAGCAGCGGCGTGCGGCCGCGTCGCAGCAGCAGGCCAATCAGCAACAGGTCTCGCAGGAGATGACGACCTTCAACCGGGCCGTGTCCGCCTGCATGACGGGACGCGGCTACACCGTGCAATAGACTCGAGCCACGCGAGCGGAGACACTTATGCCGACTTCACCTTTGCGGATCTTCAAAGCCCCCGCTCCGGCTTCGTCGGCGTTCGTGCGCTGGCGGCGCGCGGGCATGCGCTTCGTCGGCGTCTCGTTGATGTTCGCCATCGCGGCATGCGAGAAGCAAGCGAGCGCGCCCAAGCCCGCCGCGCCCGAAGTCACCGTGATGACCGTCGAAGGCCGCGACACACCCGTCACGTTCGAATTCGTCGCGCAGACGCAGAGCTCGCGCGAAGTGGAGATCCGCGCACGCGTGGAAGGCTTCCTCGAAAAGCGCCTCTACACCGAAGGCGCGCTGGTGAAAGCAGGGCAGGTGATGTTTCAGATGGATCGCAAGCCGTTCGAGGCTTCGCTGCAAACCGCGCGCGGCCAGCTCGCGCAACAGCAGGCGCGGCTCACCGTGACCAAGGCGAATCTCGCGCGGGTGCGTCCGCTCGAAGCGCTGAACGCCGTCAGCAAGAAGGATCTCGACGACGCCATCGGCAACGAGAAATCCGCACAGGCTTCGGTGATCGCCGCGCAAGGCGAAGTACAGAACGCCGAACTCAATCTGGGCTATACCACCATCAAGAGTCCGCTCACCGGCTTGTCGAGCTATGCGCGCATGCAGGAAGGCAGCTATCTCTCGGCAGGCAATTCGAGCCTGCTGACTTCGGTCGCGCAACTCGATCCCATGTGGATCAACTTCAGTCTCTCGGAAAACGAGGTCTTGAGCTATCGCGATCAGATCGCGAAAGGACGCCTGACCGCGCCCGCGGACAAGCGTTATATCGTCGAAGTCATTCTCGCCGATGGCTCGCGCTATCCGGATACCGGCCCGGTCGATTTCTTCGCGCCTTCGTATAACAAGGACACGGGCACGTTCCTCGTGCGCGCGGTGCTGCCGAACAAGGCCGGGCAGTTGCGCCCCGGCCAGTTCGTGCGCGCGCTGGTGCATGGCCTCACGCGGCCGAACGCCATTCTCGTGCCGCAACGCGCCGTGTTGCAGGGCGCGAAAAGCCACTACGTATGGTTGCTCGACAAGGACGGCAAGACGCCGCGCGAGCAAGTGGTGGAGGTGGGCGACTGGCTCGGCGACAACTGGTTCATATCGGATGGTCTGCGCGCGGGCGACCGCGTGATCGTCGATGGCGCGATACGCGTGTCCGCGGGCGCGCCCGTCAACGTGAAGGGCGATGCCGCGCCCGTTGCGCCGCCAGGCGAAGCGACCATCAAGGTCGAGCCAGCCCAACAGGCGAAGTGAGCGAAGGCCGCCATGAAATTCTCTCACTTCTTCATCGACCGGCCGATCTTCGCGATGGTCGTGTCGATCGTCATCACGCTCGCGGGCGTCATTGCCATGCTCGCATTGCCGATCGCGCAGTATCCGGACATCACGCCCGCGCAGGTCACGGTGACGGCTCAGTATCCCGGCGCAAGCGCGGATGTCGTCACCAACAACGTGGCCGCGCCGATCGAGCAGCAGGTGAACGGCGCGGACAACATGATCTACATGAACTCGTCGAGCTCATCGACGGGACAAATGACGCTCAACGTGTTTTTCGATATCGGCACCAACCCGCAACTCGCGCAAGTGGACGTGCAGAATCGCGTGAACCTTGCGTTGCCGCAGTTGCCGCAATCGGTGCAGGCGCAAGGGGTGCAGGTACAGAAGAAGTCGTCGGCGTTCATGATGGTGATCGCCATCTATTCTCCGAGCAACCGCTACGACGCGACGTATATCGCCAACTACGCGAACATCTACGTGCTCGATGCACTGAAGCGCATTCCCGGCGCCAATCAGGCGAGCATCTTCGGCTTTCCGGATTACGCGATGCGCATCTGGCTCAAGCCCGAACGCATGGCACAGCTCGGCGTGACGCCTTCTCAAGTGCAGAGCGCGGTGTCCAATCAGAACCAGCAGTTTGCGGTGGGCAGTATCGGACAATCGCCGACGGGCACGCCCGTGCAGCAGTCGTTCGCCGTCACCACCACGGGACGGCTCGCCACGCCTGCCGAGTTCGAGAACATCATCATTCGCGCGCAGAACGGAGGCGCCGCTATCGTGCGCTTGAAAGACGTGGCGCGCGTCGAACTCGGACAGAAAGATTACTCGATCCGCAGCCGCTTTCAGGGCGAGCCCGCAACGGTGATCGCCGTGTATCAGCAGCCGGGCGCGAACGCGCTCGATGTATCGAAGCAAGTGCGCGCCACGCTCGAACAGATGAAGAAGTCATTTCCGGAAGGGATCGACTATCGCGTTTCGATGGATACCACCGAGTTCACGCGCGCTTCGATCGCCGATGTGATCCACACCTTCTTCGAAGCACTCGTGCTCGTGGTTATCGTCGTGTATCTGTTCCTGCAGAGCATACGCGCGACGCTCATTCCGGTGCTGGCGGTGCCGGTGTCGATCGTCGGCACGTTCGTGGGCATGTCGCTGCTCGGCTTTTCCATCAACATGCTCACGTTGTTCGGGATGGTGCTGGCGATAGGGATCGTGGTGGACGATGCCATCGTCGTGATCGAGAACGTCGAGCGCAACATGACGGTCTTCAAGCTGCCGCCGAAAGAAGCCGCGAAGCGCGCAATGGACGAAGTCTCTGGACCGGTCGTCGCTATCGTGCTCGTGCTGTGCGCGGTGTTCGTGCCCGTGGCGTTTCTCGGTGGCATCACCGGGCAGTTGTACAAGCAGTTCGCCATCACGATCGCCATATCCGTGGTGTTCTCCGGGATCGTTGCGTTGACCTTGTCGCCCGCGCTCGCGGCGCTGTTGCTCAAGCCCGAGCATGGCAAAAAGGCGCGCTTTTTCGTGTGGTTCGACAACGGCTTCGCGAAGATGACGCGCGGTTATTCGCGCTCGGTGGCGTTCGTCATCAAGCGCTCGGTCCTCATGTTGCTGATCTTCGCGGGCATGATCGGCCTTTCGATCTGGATGGTGAAGTCGATACCCACGAGCTTCTTGCCGCCCGAGGACCAGGGGTATCTGCTCGGCGCGGTGATCATGCCCGATGCCGCGAGCCTCGACCGCACCGGAGAAGTCTCGGAACGCGTAACCGATTACTTCATGAAGCAGCCAGGCGTGGACAGTATCACCACGGTGGATGGCTTCAGCCTGCTCGACAGTCAGACGAAGAACAACGCGGGTACGTTCTTCGTCGGCTTCAAGAGTTTCGATGAGCGCTATTCGTCCGCGAACATTCGCACACAAAATGCGCGCGCCGTGCTGCTCGGCGCGTACAAGAATTTGTCCACGGTGAGTCAGGGTATCGTGCTGCCCGTCAATCCGCCTTCCATTCCGGGCCTTGGCACGACGGGCGGTTTGGAGATGTGGATACAAAGCAAGGGCGATGCGGGCAGCGCGCAGATATCGGCCAGGGTGCAGGATTATCTGGCGAAAGCGAAGCAACGGCCCGAATTGCAGGGCGTGACGTCCACGTTCAACGCCAACGCGCAACAGCTTCAAGTCGAAGTGGATCGTGCCAAGTCCGAAACGCTCGGCGTTCCGGTGCAGGATGTCTACAGCGCGATGCAGACCATGTTCGGATCGCTCTACGTCTCGCAGTTCAACAAGGACAGCCGTCTGTGGCAAGTGATCCTGCAGGCGGAATCGTCGGAGCGTCGCACGCCCGAGGACTTGAATCGCATCTTCGTGCGCGGCAGTTCAGGCGAAATGGTGCCGTTGAAATCCGTGGTCACGTACAAGTACGTGACCGGTCCCGATCTGATCACGCGCTTCAACAATTTTCCCGCAGTGAAGATCACGGCCAACGCCGCGCCCGGTTACAGCACGGGGCAGGCCATGGCCGCGCTGCAGGACATTGCGACGAGCACGTTGCCGCAGGACTACGGCATTGCGTGGAGCGGTCAGGCATACGAGGAACAGAGCTCAGGCAGTTCATCGGCGATGGTGTTCGTCTTCGGCCTCGTCATGGTGTTCCTGATTCTCGCCGCGCAATACGAGAAGTGGTCGTTGCCGATGGGCGTCTTGCTCGCCGTGCCCTTCGCCTTGTTCGGCGCACTGCTCGCCATTCTGCTTCGCGGGCTCGACAACAACGTGTACTTTCAGATCGGCCTCACCATGCTCGTTGCGCTCGCGGCGAAGAACGCCATTCTGATCTTCGAGTTCGCGGTGCTCAACCGCGAAGCGGGCAAGTCCATCTACGAGTCCGCGATGACCGCCGCATCCGAGCGCCTGCGCCCGATCGTGATGACATCGCTCGCGTTCATTCTCGGCTGCGTGCCGCTTGCGATTGCGACGGGGGCATCGGCGAATAGCAGGCATTCCATCGGCACGGGTGTGATCGGCGGGATGCTGGGCGCCACACTCATCGCCGTGTTCTTCATCCCGATGTTCTATTACGTCATCGAGACCATGAGCGCCAGGTTCGGGTCGAAGAAGAAAGGCGAAGGTAAGGGCGAACCGGGTTCATCGCCCGCGGCGGACCATGACGGGCCCGCGACGCATGGAGGCGAATGACATGCGCTCAAACATAGCCATGAAACCGTCATCGCGTGTGATCGTGCTGATCGTGTCGTCGATGCTCGGCGGTTGTCTGCTCGGGCCGGATTACGAGCGTCCCGCCATCGAAACGCCCGATAGCTTTCGCTTCGCCGCACAGCAATCGAACGAGATCGCCAACACGGCATGGTGGGAGCAATTTCAGGACCCCGCGTTGAATCAGTTGATCGCCATTGCGTTGCAGGAGAACAAGGATGTGAAGATCGCGGCGGCGCGCGTCGATGAATTCCTCGGGCAATTTCAAGTCACGCGTTCGCAGCTGTTTCCGCAAGTGGGATTGGGCGCGAATGCCGAGCGCGAGCGCTTACCCATCGGGTCCGCGCAATTGCCGCCGGGCGTAGGCACGGTCATCAATCAGTATCAGCTCGCGTTGAATGCTTCGTGGGAAATAGACGTGTTCGGGCGCTTGCGGCGTCAGACGGAAAGCGCACGCGCTAGTCTGCTTGCAAGTGAGGAAGGCCGCCGAGCGACTATTTTGTCGTTGGTGGCTTCGGTGGCATCGACCTACATCACGCTCGTTTCGCTCGACCGGCAACTCGATATTGCGCGAGCCACGGTCAAGAGCCGGCAGGAGTCCGTGATCGTGTTCGGCCTGCGCTTTCAATACGGCGAAGTCTCGCAGATGGAACTGGCGCAGTCGCAGTCGGAGTATCAGGCCGCGCTTGCGACGATTCCGCAACTCGAACAGCAGATCGCCACGCAAGAAAACGCGTTGTCCATTCTGCTGGGCCGTAATCCGCAAGGCATCGCACGCGACCGCGAACTCGACGATCTGGCCACGCCGCAAGTCCCAGAAGGTCTGCCCTCGGAGTTGCTCACGCGGCGGCCGGATCTGCGTCAGGCGGAGCAGAACCTGATCGCGGCGAATGCGCAGATTGGCGCGGCGCGGGCGCTGTATTTTCCGTCGATATCGCTCACGGGCCTCTTCGGCACTGCAAGCACGCAATTCTCGCAACTCTTCACGGGAGCGGCGCGCGTGTGGTCGTTCGCGGGTGCCGTGACGCAGCCCATCTTCACGGGCGGAGCGATCAGCGGACAAGTAAAGGCGGCGGAGGCGCAGCAGCAACAAGCGCTTTTCTCCTATGAAAAAGCGATTCAAGTGGCGTTTCAGGATGTCGACGACAGTCTCATCACGCTAACCAAGAGCCGCGAAGCACGCGATGTGCAGGGCCGTCAGGTCGATGCCTTGCGTACCTATGCCAATCTCGCGCGGCTGCGTTACGAGGGTGGCTACACGAGCTATATCGAAGTGCTTGATGCGGAACGCAGCCTCTTCCAGTCGCAGTTGAGCTATACGCAGACGCAGGCCGCCGCGCTCAATGCCATGGTTTCGCTCTACAAGGCGATGGGCGGCGGCTGGGTCGCGGAAGCCGAGCAACGCACGGCAGTGGTCTACGACACGCGCGGCGCGGTGGTCAAACGCGATGCGAAGGACGAGCCATCGCCATGAACGCGCGCGCCAACATGCGTTTGATCGCCTGTCACGAATGCGATCTCCTGCAACATGAAACCGTGCTGCAAAGAGGCGGCGTCGCGCGCTGTGCACGTTGCGGCGCGCCGCTGTATCGCAATCGTCCCGATGGACTGAATCGCGCGCTTGCCTGCACGCTCGCCGCCCTCACGATGTTCTGCATCGCCAATGCGTTTCCTATCGTGGGACTCGAAGTGAGCGGCACGGTGGTTCAAACCACCCTGCTCGGCGCGGTGCGTGTGCTTTACGCCGATGGCATGTGGCCCATCGCGGGGCTCGTGCTCGCGACCACGTTCATCATGCCGCTTGCCGAGATGTGCGCCATGGCGTGGCTGCTCGTTCCACTGAGCAGGGGTTACGCGCCGCGTGCCGGACGTGCCGCCTTTCGCGCGTTGCATACGGTGCGGCCGTGGGGCATGACCGAGGTGCTGATCCTCGGCTTTCTCGTGGCGCTCGTGAAACTTGCGCATATCGCGAGTGTCGTGCCTGGCCTTGCGCTCTTTGCATTCGGCGGCGTCATGCTGCTGATCTCGGGCGCTTCGGCATCGTTCGATCCGCGCGAGGCATGGGCATTGATCTACAAAAGCAGCCTCGCCGATGCCCCTGCTTATCGCGGCCACGCGCGCACCGCGAAACAAGCGGGCTTCTTCGTCTGTCACGATTGCGCGCTCGTGTCCAAGGCGCCGCCGCATGCGCACGACGGAAACTGTCCGCGTTGTCATGCACGGCTGCACTTTCGCAAGCCCGACAGCATCGAGCGAACGTGGGCGCTGCTGATCGCCGCGATGGTGCTCTACGTTCCCGCCAACGTGCTGCCCGTGATGGATACGAGTTCGCTCTTCGGCGCGCAGAAGGACACCATCATGAGCGGTGTCGCGTATCTGTGGACTTCGGGTTCATGGCCGCTCGCGGTGCTGGTGTTCATCGCGAGCATTGCCGTGCCCATGCTCAAGATACTCGCGCTGCTCATGCTCGTCGTCAGCACGCAGATGCGCTCGCGCTGGCTGCCCGCGCGGCGCACGAAGATCTATCGCATCGTCGAGTTCGTCGGTCGCTGGTCGATGCTCGATATTTATGTGATCACCGTGCTCGTCGCGCTCGTGCAGTTTAATGCGCTGGCGACGATACGCGCGGGCGCCGCCGCCATTGCTTTCGGTGGAGTCGTCGTGCTGACGATGTTCGCGGCAATGGCATTCGACCCGCGTCTCATCTGGGACGCCGCGGACCAAGGACATGGCTGAACCTCCCGACATCAAGCGAGCGCCTCCGGATGAATTTCCCGAAGCCTTGCCCGCCCGCCGCCCGCGCTTCGGCATTTCGCTGATCTGGCTCGTGCCGCTCATCGCGGTGCTTATCGGCGGATGGCTCGCGGTGCAGGCCATCCTCGAGAAGGGTCCGACGATCACCATTACTTTCAACACGGGCGAGGGGCTCGAAGCGGGCAAGACCAAGCTCAAGTACAAGAACGTGGATATCGGCACGGTCAAGAGCGTGGTGCTCGCGCCGGATCACAAGCGCGTGATCGCATCGGCGGAAATGGCGAAGGATGCGGAACACATGCTCGTCGACGACACACGCTTCTGGGTCGTGCGCCCGCGCATTTCAGGCGGCACGGTGTCGGGCCTCGGCACGTTGATCGGAGGCGCGTTCATCGGCGTGGATGTGGGCGTGAAGAGCGCGAAGCGTCACGACTATACCGGGCTCGAATCGCCGCCTGTCATCACGGCGGACGTGCCGGGGCGCGAGTTCGTGTTGAAGAGCCCGACCATGGGTTCGCTCGATGCCGGTGCACCGATCTACTTCAGGCGTCTCCAGGTGGGACAGGTGACCGCCTATGAGCTCGATGCGGACGGCATGGGCGTGACCATCCACATCTTCGTCAACGCCCCTTACGACAAGTACGTCAAGCTCGATACGCGCTTCTGGCAAGCGAGCGGCGTGGACGTCAAGCTCGATTCGACCGGTGTGAAGATGGACACCGAATCGCTCGTCGCGATACTCGTGGGCGGGCTCGCATTCGAAACGCCGGCGCCCTTGAAAGAGCTTGCCGATAGCTCGGATCATCAGGATCTGGCGGAAGCGCCTGCGAGCAGCGTGTTCCAGCTCTTCGGAACACGCCCCGAAGCAATGAAGCGGCATGATCGTATCGTCGATACCTACGTGTTCAATTTCAAGGAATCGGTGCGCGGTCTGTCGGTCGGCGCGGAAGTGGATTTTCGCGGTATCGTGCTCGGCGAAGTGACGGCGATCAATACTCAATACGATCCAGTGCGGCGGGAATTCAGCATCCCCGTACGCGTGAACTTCTATCCGGAACGCTTCACCATGCGCATACGGGCAGGCGACAAGACGGGACGTCTCGTGCCCGACCGGCATCAGCTCTTGCAATACATGGTCGAGCACGGCTTTCGCGGGCAATTGCGTACCGGTAGCATCCTGACGGGGCAGCGCTATATCGCGGTCGATTTCTTCCCGAACACGCCGAAAGAAAAGATGGACACAAGCGGCGATCCGCCGGAAATTCCGACCGTGCCGGGCGGCTTGCAGTCATTGCAGGACTCCGTGCAGGCACTCGTGGCGAAGTTCAACAAGATTCCGATCGAAGGGATCAGCAACGACCTGCGCGATACGCTCAAACAGGCGCAGGTGCTTATCAAAACGCTCGACACCGACGTCGCGCCACAAGCGAAAGCAACGCTCGCGGCTGCACGCGATGCGCTCGGCGCGACGAGCCGCGCGTTGCAGAGCGACTCGCCGTTGCAGACCAGCACCGCCGAAACCATGCGTGAGTTGTCGCGCACGGCCGCTGCATTCCGCAATCTCGCGGAGTATCTCGAACAGCATCCGGAAGCGATTCTGCGCGGCAAGCCGGAGGATAAAAGGTGATATACCGTTTCTTCGTTCCAGCGCTCATCGTCATGGTCGGCGCGTGTGGTGCATCGCCCAAGGCCGCGTTCTATACGTTAAGTCCCGAAGCCACACTGCAACCTGCCGCGAATGTCAGGCCCGTTCGCGTGACCGTGGGGCCCGTGACGGTTCCCGACCTTGTCGACAAGCCGCAAATGATCACGCGAACCATGCCGAACGAAGTGACCGTGAACGAGTACGCGCGCTGGGGCGAGCCGTTGAAAGAGAATATCGCGCGTACGTTGGCGGCGGATTTGTCGCGCGTGCTTGGCGTGGATAATGTGTCGATTTATCCGCCGAGTGCGGATATCAAGACCTATCAGCTACGCGTCGATGTGATGCATTTCGAATCCGTCATCGACGATTCCGTCACGCTCGATGCACTCTGGAGCCTTCGCGCCCCCGATGGTGTATCGCATTTCGACGGGCACACGCTCGTGCACGAAAACACGAAAGGCGATGGTTTCGCCGCCATCGCCGCGGCGCATAGCCGCGCGCTCGCGCAGATGAGCCGGCAGATCGCGGCCGCGCTCGGCGAGATGCGGCAATGAAGAAGGAATCATGCCGTAATTGAATCGCCTTCGGGCGCCTCGTGCGGCAGCGTCCAGCCGAAGAATACCTGCGCGTCGTGCAGCTTGCCGGCTCGTATCGAGAGAATCTCCGAGTTGCGAAAGGCCTTGCCGTCGAGCATGCGCGCATCGTACGTGACGAACACATGTTCGCCGTCCTGCCTCATGTGAACGAAGTCGAAGGTGGCGATTGCGTTCGCGTTCGGCCAGCAACGCGCGAAGTAAGTCGCGCGGTCGAGACGGTTATCGCGAGGACTCGTGAAATGGAAGTCTTTCGCGATGAGCGCTTCGATAGCGGCACGATCCTTCCTCACATACGCTTCATAAACACGTCGCGCGACTTCAACCGGGTCGAGAGTTTCGTCGGGCATGAGTTTCTCCTTTGCGATAGGCTTCGGGTTGCGTGCGCGATTCATCGTCACGTCTCATACGACGTTCGAGCGATCGCGGAATCGACGTATGGTCACGCGTCGTGCGCAAAATCCAACAATAGCTTCGCATGAGACTTGAGTCGGAGGCGTGTGTTCCGGCTCTTGTCGACAGGAGACGGTTACATGCCAGCAAGACGCCTTATTTCCGCGCTGCTCAGCGCTGCATTGCTCGCCTCACTTCCCATTCAATCCGCCCTCGCGGACGATACCCCCACCGAAACGATCACCGTGGCAGGACTTTCCGAGCCTTCGGACATCCTGGTGGATCGCTGGGGCGTGCCGCATATCTACGCGGCCAACGACAGCGACGCGTTCTTCGTGCAAGGCTTCAACGCCGCGCGCGATCGTCTGTTCCAGATCGATCTATGGCGTCGTCGCGGGCTTGGCGAACTCGCCGAAGTCTTCGGGCCCGCGTATGTCGAGCAAGACAAGGCCACGCGGCTCTTTCTCTATCGCGGCGACATGGAGACCGAATGGAAGCGCTATGGACCCGATGCCAAGCCGGCCGCGACGCGCTTTGCAGCAGGCGTCAACGCGTATATCGACTGGCTTGCCGAGCACCCGGACCGCATGCCTTATGAGTTTCGCAAAGTCGGTTACTGGCCCGCGAAGTGGGGCGCGGACGATGTCGTGCGTATCCGCAGTCATGGCCTGACGCGTAATTTGACGAGCGAAGTGGCGCGTGCGCGCGTCGCATGCAAGAGTTCGCTCGATGCCGATTCGGTGCGCTTCGGTTTGCAGCCACAGTGGAAGCCGCAGATGCCCGCGGGTCTCGATCCATGCCTGCCCGACGATGTTCTCAAGGTCTTCACGCTCGCGACGCAAGGCGTGCGCGTGACGAAGGAATCGCTCAAGAGCGCGGATGCCTCGACTTCGATGATTGCCGCTGCCGACAATCCCGAGGAAGTCACCGAGGGCAGCAACAACTGGGTGGTTGCGCCGGGCAAATCGGCGACGGGCCGCGCGATCATGGCGAACGATCCGCATCGCGCTTATGCCGCGCCGAGCCTGCGCTATATCCAGCAGATCAGCACGCCGACGCTCGATATCATCGGTGGCGGCGAGCCTTCCTCGCCGGGCATATCCATTGGTCATAACGGGTCCATTGCGTACGGTCTCACGATCTTCAACATCGATCAGGAAGATCTCTACGTCTACGAGTTGAACCCCGCCGATGCGCGGCAGTACCGCTACAAAGGTGCATGGGAGCCGATGCATGTCGTGCACGAGACGATCAACGTACGCGGCGCGGCGCCCGTCAAAGCGGACCTACTGTTCACGCGTCATGGTCCCGTCATCTACACGGAAGACAGCAAGCATCGCGCATTCGCCGTGCGTACCGCATGGCTCTCGCCGGGTATGTCGCCTTACTTCGATTCCATGCGCTACATGCGCGCGAAGAACTATGCGCAGTTCAAGTCGTCGCTTGCGACCTGGGGCGCGCCCACGGTGAATCAGGTCTATGCGGACACGCAAGGCAACATTGCTTGGGTGCCGAGCGGCCTTGCGCCTGTTCGTCCGAACTGGGATGGCCTCATGCCCGTTCCCGGCGATGGCCGCTATGAATGGTCCGGGTTCTGGCCGCGCGACGCAATGCCTTCGGTCTATAACCCGTCGCAAGGGTACTTCACCACGTCGAATGAAATGAATCTGCCAGCGGGCTATCCCTATGCCGAACGCAAGCTCGGATTCGAATGGACCAACGGCTCGCGGCATCAGCGTATCGACGAAGTGTTGAAGTCGCTGGACAAGGTATCGATCGAAGATTCCGAGCGCTTGCAAAACGATGATGTGTCGATACCCGCACGTCGTCTCGTCGCGTTGTTGCAGCCTCTTTCCAGCGACGATGCCGACACGCGCGCGGCGCTCGGCATGCTCAAGGGCTGGGATGCGCATATGCGCGCCGATTCGGCACAGGCCGCGCTCGAAGAGGTCTGGCTCTCGCGGCATCTCGGCCGCGCATTCAAGCAAGCTGTCTTGCCGAAGGACGCGGCGGCTTCATTCGGTGCGCCGGACACGGCCGTGATGCTCGACTCGCTCGAACATCCGGCCGCGCGTTTCGGTGACAACGCTGAAGCGAAACGCGATGCCGTGTTGCTGTCGAGCCTGCGCGACGCTTATGCGGAGATGTCGCGCTTGCAAGGCAACGACGCCACGCGCTGGCAGTGGGGCGGGCTTCAAACCAATCTCAACGCGCATCCACTGGCCGATGCCGTCGATGCCGACACGCGCGCAAAGCTCAACGTCGGGCCCATGGGTAAGGGCGGCAGTGCTTATACGCCGAATCAATCGACGTATCGCGCAAGCGATTTCCGCGAGACCAATGGACCATCGTTTCGCGTGATCGTCGATGTCGGCAATTGGGATGCATCGCGCGCGGTGAATCTGCCGGGCGAATCGGGCGATCCGGATAGCCCGCATTACCGCGATCTCGCGCAGATGTGGCTCGATGGCGAGTACTTCCCGCTGCTCTATTCGCGTAAGGCCGTCGAGGCCGCGACCGAGAAGCGCGTGCACCTTGTTCCAGAGACGCGTTGATCGCGCTTGAGTTTTCTAGCAGGACGATGGGAATAGATTCCGGCATGGGCGGGTTTACGAATTGAAGCCTCAGCGCTCGAAGATTCAAGAGAGTCGAGCGTGTTCGATGAGGTTGCTGGGTCGTCATCGATCCAGCCAAACCCTTTCTTGCCGGAGTCTTGCATCATGAACATCATCGCCAAAGTTGTCGTGTCGCTCGTCGTTGTCGCTGCGCCTGCGCTTTCCTTTGCTCAAGGGTCGAGCGAACCGCTCACGCGCGCGCAGGTGAAAGCCGAGCTCGTGCAGATCGAGCAAGCGGGTTATTCAGTCGGGTCGGGCGACAGTACGAACTATCCGGCCGACATTCAGGCTGCGGAAGCAAAGGTCGCCGCGCAGCAGAACACCAATGAAACGAATGAGGCATACGGCGGCATGCATGAGAGCGGCGCGGCGTCAGGGACTGTGCATCGTGGGGCTGCGTCGTCGTCATCGTCGAATGCTTGTGTCGGCCCTGCGGACTTTTGCGTTCCGTTCTTTGGAAGTTAACTTTCTAAGCCGACCAGCCATGCACTTTGCTTTCGTCTTTCGAATAACTTGCTAAAGGCTGCAAACATCGCTTAGTGGCTGCCCGAAAATTATTTTCGAAAAGGGGGTTGCCATGCTGTCTTTCGCCAGTCATAATTCGCCTCCCGTTGAATGACGGCGCGCAAGAAAGCGAGCAGACAAGCGAAGCGATCAAAGCGCAATGCTCTTTAAAAACTAACAGCCGATAAGTGTGGGCACTTGATGGCGCGAGCGGTTCTGACCTTTCGGGGTTGGGACGTTTAGCGAAAGTTATCAAGTCTCACACAGTATTAGAGGAAGGTT